>DATIGH010000028.1:0-9954 GCA_035454845.1 Nitrospira sp. | reverse complement strand
CAAGACCTTAAATCTCCTCTACAACCTGCTCGACCTCTACCTGGTCACCAGCCGGTCCGAAGGAGGGCCCAGGTCCCTCATGGAGGCGGCGTCGACGCGATGCAAGATCCTCAGCACGCCGGTGGGGTTAGCGGATGATCTCCTCGAACCAGCCTGTATCTATGCCTCGCCAATCAAGGCGGTCTCGTTGATCGAGCAGGACATTGCCGACAATCGGCTCGCGGGAACGGTCCGGGCGCACTATGACCGCGTCATGACTCATCATCGTCCCGAGACGATCGGCCCCTTGTTCGACGATCTGTACAAGAGTCTGTTGGTGAAACCGGCGCCGCGAAAGTGCATCGAGCCGGCGCCGACCCCGGACGCCAGACCGGTATCCACGCCGACCTTTGTCCAGCGCGTGCGGTCGGTCTGGCGCGACGATCGGTTCAAGGTAGGACTTTGGCACAAGTTCTTTGCGCCTCCCTATGGAGGCGGCAACCAGTTCATGCTGGCGCTGCGTAATGCGTTGCGGTCCCGCGGGATCACCGTGGTCGAGAACCAGCTCAGGGAAGATGTGGACGTGTACCTGCTCAATTCTATTCATTTTGACGTCGAGCGGTTTTTGGCCTTTACCCAACGTCACCGGCTCCGGGCCGTGCATCGGATCGACGGGCCCATCCATTTGATTCGGGGATTTGACCGGGAAAAGGACGAACTCTGCTTTGAGTTGAACAAACGGTTTGCAATGGCAACCGTGCTGCAATCGACGTGGACCTACCAGCGCATTGCTGAGATGTCCTATCACCCGGTGAAGCCGGTCATCATCAGAAACGCCGTCGATCCATCCGTGTTTCATCCGCATGGGCGCGTCTGCTTCGATCCCGCGAGAAAGATCCGGCTCATCGCCACCAGCTGGTCGAACAACGCACGAAAGGGAGGACCGATTTACAAGTGGCTGGAAGAGCGGCTCGATTGGGATCGGTTTGAATTTACCTTCGTGGGCAATGCGTCTGTGCCCTTCAGCCGCATCAAGACCATTCCAGCCGTGCCCAGCGAGGAACTTGCGGGCATATTGCGGCAACACGACATCTACATCACCGCCAGCCAGAACGACCCTTGTTCCAACGCCGTGATCGAGGCATTAGCCTGCGGACTGCCGGTCTTGTATCGCAATGACGGCGGCCATCCCGAGTTGGTGGGGTATGGCGGGCTTCCCTTTGCCGACCAAGAGGAGATTCTTCCGCAACTCGACCGGATCGCCGCCGATTATGAGATGTTCCAGCGACTGATCTCACTGCCGACGATGGATGAAGTGGCAGGGGCGTATCTGACCCTGCTCAAGGAGGCGGCTGCCTCGTGACCTGGAATGATCACATCGAACGGCGCGGTCACGTCGTGGGCTTCCGCGAAGCCATCGCACAAGCCGCACGCCACGACGAGGACGTTTTTTTCGGCTGGTTCGACCACGCCGACGACAAAGAGTCGTCGTTCATCCGTGGCAGTTGGGATTTCTTGTGGCACATCGCTCAGCCCTTGGCGCCCTATTTGACGAAGCCGGAAACGAAGACGGCGTTGGAGATCGGACACGGCGGCGGCCGGTTGCTCGCTGCGGCTGGCCGGTGCTTTCAGTTCGTCATCGGCGTTGACATTCATGACGAGAACGACAAGGTCCACCTGGCGCTGCGAGACCGTGGGATCCGCAACGCCCAGCTCTTCAAGACGGAAGGGGACCGGTTGCCGATCGGATCCGAGCATGTCGACTGCGTGTACTCCTTCATCGTGCTTCAGCACGTGGAGACCTATGCGGTCTTCAAACGGTATTTCGAAGAGGCGTTCCGGGTTCTCAAGCCGGGGGGACTGGCCGTGGTGTATTTCGCACGGCGGTACCGGTGGTCCATCAATCACCCTTCACGATTCTTGTACGTGGTGGACCGGCTGGCGGAGCCGCTGCTTCTCTGGAAGGGATACGAGGAGCTGCCGGCGGCGGTCAACAGTACCAATCTGAGGGTCTCGCTTCGGCATGGGCGATCGCTGGCGCGTGCCATCGGGTTCAAAGTGATGCGAACCCTGGTGTCACGGCGGAGAGTACCAGACGGGGCGGCCCTCTACGGGGGACAACACGGGCTGCTGTTGCAGAAGCCAGGGTGAAGCCTGCGAGCGCCATCGACAACCCGAGCGGCACATGACCTACCAGACGGATTTTCAATACACCGACCGCAAATCGAAGGCCCAGTATGTCTGGCTCAAGTACCGGCCTCTCCTCCAGGGGCGCATCCTTGATGTCGGGGCGGATGCCTGTCATCTGAGGCAGCATCTGCCTCCTGAGACGGACTATTACGGCATCGGGTTCGGCCAGGGCGTCGATCGTGTCGTCAACCTCGAGCAAGAATTGATTCCCTTTCCCAGCGGATCGTTCGACTGCGTGCTGTGTCTGGACGTCCTCGAGCACATCGAGAATCTCCACGCGGTGTTCGACGACGTTTGCCGGGTGACCAGACGATTTGCCGTGCTCTCCCTCCCCAACGCCTGGCTGGATTTCTACAACATGCTGCGACATGGCGACTATCGGCCCGGGCAGCCGATGAAGTTTTATGGTTTGCCGCTCGAGCCTCCGGCCGACCGTCATAAATGGTTTTTCTCCGCCGACGAAGCCAAAGCGTTCGTCGCCTATCGTGCCCCGATCAACAAGATGCGGATCGTGCAAATGGACCACGAAGCGTGGGGGGTCGAAGGTCATGGATGGAGGCGGTTCGTCCGGACGTGGGCCAGAAATCTTCTCCTGCGACCGACCCTTCGTGTCGACAACCTGTATGCGGGAACCTTATGGGTCGTGCTCGAGAAGGAGTCGCATGGTTGACCGCCTGGCCAACGTGCGCCTCGTCTTGTTCTTTACCAGGGGGCTGTCGCTTCGGGTGTGGGATCAGATCGGGATTTTGGAGCGTGAGGCGGCGCTCTATCGGCGTCTGGCGGCGGCGCTTCGTCGCATCACGTTTGTGACGTATGGCGACCATGATCGGCTCTATGCAAGCCGGCTAGGGGGAATTCAAGTGCAGTCCAATCGGTGGGGCATGCCTGCAACACGCTACGAGCGGTATCTCGAGCGCGTTCTGCCTTGGTCCTGGATCGGGCCGGTCGTGATCAAAAGCAATCAGATACAAGGAGCTGACGTGGCATTGGCCGCGGCTCGCCTCAGAAAGAAACCCTTCATCGCTCGATGCGGCTACCTTCCGTCCGACAATCTCGAACGAGCTCACGGGGCCGAGTCGCCACAGGCAAAGGGGGCGCAGGCGCTCGAACGTCATGTGTTCGCGGGAGCCGATCGTGTGGTGGTCACGACGCCGGCAATCCGCCACACCATTCTCCATCGCTATCAATTGCCCCCGGAGCGCGTGCGGGTCATCCCGAATTACGTCGATACGGTCTTGTTCACGCCTGCCCGGCGTGAAGCTCCGGGGCCGCGCCGGTTGCTGTATGTCGGTCGATTGGAACAGGAGAAAAATCCCGGTGTGCTGCTGGATGCGGTGGAAGGCTTGAACGTGGAATTGGTGATGGTGGGAAAGGGCTCTCTCGGCGAAGCGCTGACCCGGCAAGCGGCCGAGCGGCGCCTACCGGTCACGTTCCTCGGCAACGTGCCGAACGCTGAGCTGCCCCGGCTGATCAATAGTTCGGCGGCGTTCATCATGCCGTCGTTCATTGAAGGACACCCCAAAGCGTTGCTCGAAGCCATGGCCTGCGGCCGGCCGGTCATTGGCACCAATGTGCAGGGTATCCGGGAACTGATCACTGATCGCGTCACCGGGCTGCTCTGTGAGCCACATTCCGACAGCCTGCGAGCGGCGATCTGCGACGTGCTGAACGACGAACCTCTGCGCATCAAGCTGGGAGCTGCGGCACGTGCTCATGTGGCGGAGCGGTTTTCGCTGGAACGAGTGGCTGAGATGGAATCGGCATTGCTCGATGAGATCGCCGAAGGCGTGCGGATGGCGGGGACATGTGCGAATGGAGCCGGATCGCCTGTCGCCCGTCCGGAAGGAAGCCGGAGATGGCGCTGAGTGCTGAACGAATCTGCCGATGGCTCTCGGGGGCGCTCCGCAACGGCGCCGATTGGCTGAATCATTCTCACTTCGAGGCGTTGGTCGTGGAACTCGTGACAAGAAGACTCCGGAATCTGCCTGCCGACGAGGCCTTGCGCATGTTGTTCCGGCTGCAAGCGGCGTTGTATCCGGTGCTCGGACGTAAGGCGGTGGAATATGGGGGCGGGACCCATACCAAACACCGGCACACCCGCTACCATGACTTCTTTACGAGCCGGGTACGGCGTGACGAGCGGGTCCTGGATGTCGGGTGCGGCATCGGCGCCGTGGCGTTTGACATCGCAGAGCGATCAGGCGCCTGGGTCGTGGGAGTCGACCTCAGCGCAGAAAATATCGAAGCAGCGCGCACACGGTACCGGCACCCGCGCGTCGAATACCGCGTGCAGGATGGGTTGCGCGGCAGTCACCAGGGCCGGTTCGACGTCGTCGTCCTTTCGAATATTCTCGAGCATCTCCCCGAACGGCCGGCCTTTCTCCGTGAGGTACAGCAAGCCGTCAAGCCTTCCAGGATGTTGATCCGCGTGCCCCTGTTCGAACGGGATTGGCAGGTGCCGCTCAAGCGCGAGCTTGGGGTGGAGTGGAGGCTGGACGCGACCCACGAGACGGAATACACACTCGAATCCTTCGTGGACGAAATTACCAAGGGAGGCTGCCGGATCGTGCACCAGGAGGTCCGCTGGGGGGAGATCTGGGCCGAGGTTCAGGCCGCATGAGCCCCGTCATCTCCGTCGTCATGTCCGTCTATAACGGCGGGCCATGGCTCAGAGAGGCGATCGAGAGCATTTTGACCCAGCGCTATGAGGACTTCGAATTCATTGTCATCAATGACGGATCGACGGACGACAGCGCCGCCACCATCGCCGCTTATCCCGACCGTCGCCTCCGCATGGTCGATCATCGAACGCAGGCCGGGTTAGCCGCCCGTCTGAACGAGGGATTCGCAGCCGCCACCGGCCGCTATATCGCTCGGATGGATGCGGACGACATTAGCTTGCCCGATCGGCTGGCCCGCCAGATCGAGTTTATGCAGGCTCACCCCCAGGTTGGCGCTTGCGGGACGTGGGTCGAAGTGGCCGGAGAAGGCCTGAGGCAGAGGTGGGAGTACCCTGTCTCGCACAACGCCATTCACGCACGGCTGTTGTTCGACTGTGCCATGGCTCATCCGACCGTGCTGTTCGACCGTGCCCATCTGCACAAAGCACGATTGTCCTATGATTCTTCTTATCCCTGTGCTCAAGATTATGACTTGTGGTGCCGTGCAGTGCAGGAACTGTCCCTCGCCAACCTTCCCGAGGTGCTCTTGGTGCGGCGGCTGCATGACGGACAGGTTGGCCGGCGCCAGGCGAACGGTCAACAGCATTGGGCCACAGCGATCAGGCGACGGCAGTTGGATCGGCTCGGACTCAGGCCCACGGATGAGCAGTGCGCGCTTCATGAGGCGATCAGCACCTGGTCCTGGCCGCGGACGGAATCATTTGTGCGCGAGGCCGAGGGCTGGCTCTGCCTGCTCCGGCACGCGAACAAGACACGTGCCCTCTATCCCGAACCGGAATTCTCAACGGTAGTCGGGGAACGGTGGAAGGCGATTTGCCAGTCCATGCAACGGCGGCTGGGAGGGCAATTTTGGAGGTCCTCCTTGAGCGGTGCCGTCGATCTGGGCTGGACAGAAAACCTTCGCGGATGCGCGTGGAGAGGACTCGCGCGACTAGGCCTGTGAATCATGGCTCTTCCGATGAGCAAGAGACCGATCATCTCCGTCGTCGTGTGCACGCACAATCGGGCGCCGTCGTTGTGCCAGGCGCTGGACAGTCTCGCCGGCCAGACGCTCGATCTGACAATGTATGAAGTCGTTGTCGTCAACAACTGCTCCACGGACGAGACGCCGGCCGCGGTTCGAGCTTATCAGGCCGATGGAGGGCCGTGCGTCCGATTGGTGGACGAACCGGTATTGGGATTGGGGCATGCGAGAAACCGTGGGTGGCAGGCGGCACAGGGAAACTATGTCGCCTTCATGGACGACGACGCAAGAGCCGATCCCGAATGGCTTCAACGGGCGCTGGATCTGTTTGAGAAGAGCCGGCCCGCTCCGATTGCCGTCGGGGGACAGATACGCCCTTGGTACGTCAGTCCAAAGCCTGTCTGGTACAAGGACGAATACGAAGTGAGGACATGGGGACAGGAAGCCCGCGCCTTGTCGCCCGGAGAGTCGTTTTCCGGATCCAACATGATGTTCGCAAAACACATGTTGGAGCAGGTGGGCGGATTCGATGTCGCCGTCGGCATGCGGGGAGAGCGGGTCTCGATGGGGGAAGAAACGGTGCTGTTCAACAACATCTGGGCCAAGGTCGGTGATCAGGCGATCCTCTTCTATGACCCTCAGCTCATCGTGTACCACGCCGTGAGCAGGCGAAAAATGACCGTGCGGTACCATTTGAGCCGCTGGTTCGTCGCCGGACAGGTCGCCTCCAGGCTCGATGCTCCTGCGTCGTTTCACGAGCGGCTCAGCCGTCTGCGCACGGGCGCGACGGCCATTCGCCATCTGATGCGCTCGGCCCTCGAGCAGCGGGACCTCTTTGTGGACCGTCGCTCCTGGATGGTGGAGCGTCTTGGTCCAGTGGCGCTTGAGAGCGGCCGGTTGTTGGCCGGAATGGGACTTCATGTGTCAGTAAAAAGACCGGAGCTTACGACTGAGCTTCAACGCAATGACGCGCCCGGCCGGCGGTGGTCATTCCGGTAAGGCACGCTATGGTTCATGTATTGATTCCTGCCCACAACAATAAGCCGGAAGTCCTCGAGGTCCTTCACTGTCTACAACGGCAACGGCATGCCGAGATCGAGGTGGTGGTGGTGGATGACGGTTCGACCGATGGAACGGCCGAAGAAGTGCAATCACGGTTTTCCCGTGTGCGTGTGTTGAGAGGTAATGGTCAGCTCTGGTGGACGGGCGCCAACGTGCTGGGAGTCTCGGACATCATGGAAAGGGCGCGGGAGGGGGATTTTATTCTTCTGCTCAACAACGATGTCTCGACGGATGACGACTACGTGAGCGAGCTCGTGGGCTGTAGCGAGCATCTGGGGCGCGCCATGGTCGGCTCGACGATCGTCGACGATGAGCGACGTGATCGCATGGTGGCCGGCCTGCGACTGGACCGAAGGCTCCGCATCACGGAGCGGACGGACGCCTCGGCTATCCGGCGATGCGATTACGATGACGAGGTGGATGTGCTGCCTGGCCGGGGGACGTTGGTTCCCATTGAAGTGTTCCAGCGCATCGGGACGTTCAATCACCGCTGCCTGCCCCACTACGGGGCCGACTACGAATTCAGCATCAGAGCCAGACGGGCGGGCGTCAAGCTGGCTGTGTCCCATCGCGCAAAGGTCTATGCCAAGCTTCGGATCACCGGTCTCTATCCGCCGGATCGACCGAGGATCTCCGTCATCGAGTGTCTCCGGCTGCTCTGTTCAAGGAAGTCCACCGCCAACTTCCGCTACTACCTTAATTATGTCTGGCTGTGTTCGGAGCCGGGCGACAAATGGCGAAACACACTCTCCCATGGCGCGGGATTGCTGTTGGATACGGTCGGCAAGACGGTCGTGGGCTTTCCCCTCCAGGTCTGCAGCCGCCTGTGGCTCAAAGGAAACCGAACTGTAAGGGTCTCGTGAAATTTCTGATCGCCAACACAGATTACGCGGCGTTTCTCACTGAACTGTACGCCCGCCATCCGGGCCTCTCAGAGCGGTCGTATGGAGAGCAATTGAGGTTCCGCTATGCCACCCGATTCGGAGTTGCGGACTTTTACTCACGAAATCTGCGAGCGCTCGGCCACGAAGCCCAGGATGTCTACGTCAACAATCTTCCCATGCAGCGCGCCTGGGCGAAAGAATACGGTCCCGGCATGTCTTCCGAGACCGTATTCGGTGGATGGCTCGACCGGCTTTGGCAGGCAACGGACCGCCCGATCATGCGGCGGATACGACCACTGATTCGACCCTGGTGCGGACGGGACGACGAGGCATACCGCACGCTGACTGCACAGGTCGAGCACCATCGTCCCGACGTCTTTCTGAACCAAGCCATGGATGGCATCGAGAGCCGATGGGTGCAGAAGATGCGCCCCTGCGTGCGCCTCATTGTGGGCCAGCACGCTGCGACCTCATTGCCCGATGACGGTGACTACAGAGGCTACGATCTCGTGATCTCGTCGTTTCCGCCGACGGTCGAATTCTTTCAACGCAAGGGCATCCCGGCCGTGCTGCACCGGTTGGGTTTTGATCCAGAGGTCCTTCCACCGCAGGGGAACTCCCCCCGCACGTATCCGGTCACATTTGTCGGCAGCCTGTTCACCATTCACAAGAGCCGGATCGAATGGCTTGAGCAGCTCTGCGCCCTCGTGCCGGAACTGAAGATCTGGGGGCCGGGCGTCGAGTTGCTGGATGCGTCCTCACCGCTTCGCCGGCGTCACATGGGCGTTGTCTGGGGCAGCGAGATGTACGAGGTACTGCTCCGCTCGCAGATCACGCTCAATCATCATGGCGATGTGGCGCCCTACGCCAACAATTGCCGCCTGTTCGAAGCGACGGGGGCGGGGGCGATGTTACTGACCGATTGGAAAGCGAACCTTCAGGATTTGTTTGATGTCGGGCGCGAGGTGGCCGCCTATCGTACCGCGGAGGAATGCGCTGAAATGATTCGCCATTATCTGACCCATGAAGAGGCTCGTCAATCGATGGCGCGGGCGGGACAGGCTCGAACGCTGCGCGACCATACGTACCGCATCCGCATGCAAGAGTTGATCGACATCGTGCACAAGCGGATGGTGGCCTGACATGCGTGCGATGCTGAAAGCGCTCGTTCCCAATCAGATCAAGCCGGCCCTGCGGCGCATGGAACGGGATCTGACCGGATGGAAAGATCAGTGGCGACTGGATCACATCCGAGCCCGCGCGTTCAAGGCCAAGGCCGGCATGCTCTTGCCGTGCGGCCCCTACATGATCCGCATCAACGATGGCCCCAACTTTTTCATGCAGTACAAGGACATCTTCGTCAACCGCATCTACCATTTCGAGACGGGGTCACCCGCACCGACCATTCTCGATTGCGGCGGCAACATCGGGATGTCCGTCTTGTATTACAAACTGATTTATCCACATGCGAAGGTCACCACGTTCGAGCCCGACCCATCGGTGTTCGGCTACTTGCAGGACAATGTGGCCAGGCATGGTATGAACGACGTCCAATTGGTGCAAGCCGCGGTGTGCGGACGGGAGGGATCGCTGACGTTTCATTCCGACGGCAAGTATGCGAGTAATCTGGCGTCCGAGACCGCTCCACTGGAGGAGGGCTGGTCGAAACAGCGCGTGCCTTGCGTGCGGCTGTCCAGCTATCTGACCGCACCAATCGAGTTTCTGAAAATCAACATCGAAGGGGCGGAATGGGAAGCGCTGGCCGACAGCGGCGAACGCCTGCGGTTGGTCAATGAGATGGTGATCGAATACCACCACCTGCCTGGGTTGCCCCGCACGTTGCACCACATCCTGGATCTGTTGGACCGCCAAGGCTTCGAGTACCTCATCAACGATTTTGATTCCGAAACCAACGGCGGCGTGCAGCCGCCGTTCCGGCTTACGCGGGAGACTCGCTACTTCCTCTTGGTCTATGCCAAGCGCATCGATGCACCGCCGCAGGAGGGGGTACGGTGATTGTTCAGGGATGGCAGGAAGAGGCGGCCTCGCTGGCCGCACGCCTGACACGTCGTGTCTCCCTCTGGAAGCACGGGTGGTTGAAGCTGCCCGTCGCCAGGAATCTTCGATGCTTCAGCCTGCGCCGGACCTCCGCCGTGTATCCGGGCCGCGCCGTCGGAACGCAGGTTGTGCGGTA
>DATIGH010000027.1:0-7382 GCA_035454845.1 Nitrospira sp. | reverse complement strand
TGGTTTGCGGAAGGCGGCTACTTGTACGACGTTGTGGACGGAGAGAACGGAGATGATTCGAGCCTCCGTCCCAATCAGATCTTCTCTCTCTCGCTGCGGTTTCCGATTCTTCGGAAGGAGCGATGGCGGTCGGTCCTTGATGTCGTGAGCAGTAAGCTCCTGACGCCGTACGGATTGCGCACGCTCTCTCCCGACCATCCCAATTACAAGGCCACCTATGCAGGCGATTTGCGAGCGAGGGACGCCGCCTACCATCAGGGAACGGTGTGGCCCTGGCTGATCGGTCACTACATCGATGCCCGGCTAAGGGTGTTCGGCGATAAAGCTGAGGCGCGCAGCTTACTGCGCGCGTTCACCGAACACCTTCACGACGCCGGCATCGGGACGATCAGTGAGATTTTTGATGCGGAGCCGCCGTTCAGGCCGCGGGGCTGTATTGCCCAGGCCTGGAGTGTGGCGGAGGTGCTGAGAGCGTATCTGAACACGAGTGGCGAGGGGCTAGAGGCGAGGGGTGAGGGGTAATGATTTGCGAGATCCGTATCGGCACGTCCGGCTGGCACTATAAGCACTGGCTGGGACCATTCTATCCTGAGAACCTTCGGCCCAAGGATATGCTGTCCTGGTACATGAAACACTTCGACACGGTGGAGCTGAACAACAGTTTCTATCAATTGCCGGCCCGTGAGACGTTTGAAGCCTGGCGCCGGGGAACGCCGTCTTCCTTTTGCTTCGCCGTCAAAGGCAGCCGATACATTACTCACCGAAAAAAATTGAATGATCCCGTGCCGGCGCTGGCCCGGTTCATGGAGCCTGTGGAATCGCTGGGCGAGAAGCTGGGACCGATTCTGTTTCAGCTGCCGCCGCGCTGGTCCTGCAATGTGCCTCGTCTCAACGCCTTCTTGAGGGCGCTGCCGCCCGCTCATCGATACACCTTCGAGTTCCGTGATCCCAGCTGGCATCATCTTGCCGTTTACCGCGCGCTGGGACGGCACAATGCGGCATTCTGTCTCTACGAGCTCGACGGCTTCGAAGCGCCCTACCAGCTCACGGCGGACTTCGTGTATGTCCGCCTGCATGGCCCAGGCCGCAAATACCAGGGAGACTATTCATCCAAGCAGCTGCGCGACTGGGCGCACCGGATCGCGCAGTGGCGAAGGAAAGTCAAGGCCATCTACGTCTATTTTGACAACGATCAGGCAGGCTACGCGGCCAAGAATGCGGCGGAGCTGAAAAAGATGAGTGAAGGGTGATCAGTGATCGGTAATTCGCAAAAGCTGTCAGCTGTCAGCCGTCAGCATTCGGCAGCTCGCCCATCACTCATCACCCATCACTGATCACTGCATTTAAGAGGAGGTTCACCATGGAAACGCCTGCCACGGTAGCCGAGCATCCCGTTCATCCGATGCTCATTCCGTTCCCGATCGCGCTTTGGATTTTTTCGCTGGCCAGTGACCTGATTTTTTTGTTTGGATTCGGCGGCGTCGTCTGGAAGGACATCGCGCTGTACACGATGATCGGAGGCATCATCGGAGGCCTGGTAGCGGCAATTCCGGGCTACATCGACTACCGCTCGCTGACCGATCCGGTGATCGTTCGGGTGGCGAAGATGCATCTGGCGATGAACGTCGGGCTGATCATTCTCTTTACGATCAACGCCGGGCTGCGTGTCCTCAATGGCGCCGAGGCGCTGGTACCGGTCTTCCTCTCGTTGCTGGGGGTGGCGGGCCTCGGCGTCTCCGGGTGGTTGGGCGGCGAACTGGTATACGTCCAGGGCGTCGCGGTACAGCCCGAACGGGAAACCCCGGCGCCAGGTCGGCGTGCCGCATAGGGCGTGAAGCGTCCCTCGTGAAACGTGCCGGATCGCAGGATGACAAGTTCCAAGCTGACATGCTGGCAGGTTAGATCGCCAGCATTGTTTCCTTCTTATGTCAGCATGCGACCTTTCAGCTTGTCAGCGGATTTTACGAGAGACGAGGGACGAACGACGAGATTCGAATAAAGGAGCACCATGGCGGACACCGTCGCAGATCTGTTAGTGGACCGGCTGATCGACTGGGAAGTCGATACAGTCTTCAGTCTGCCGGGCGACGGCATCAACGGCATTTTTGAATCGTTGCGCCGCCGGCAGGACCACATCAAACTCATTCAAGTGCGCCATGAAGAGGCGGCCGCCTTCGCGGCCTGCGGCTATGCCAAGTTTTCCCGGCGCCTCGGCGTGTGTCTGGCGACATCCGGGCCGGGCGGACTCCATCTGCTCAACGGCCTGTATGACGCCAAATGCGACGGGCAACCCGTTCTGGCGATTACCGGACATACGTTTCATGACCTGATCGGCACCCACTATCAACAGGATGTCGACCTCGTGAAGGTGTTTGCCGACGTCGCGGGTTATAACGAGCGGGTCATGGGACCGGCGCACATCTGTAACGTCGTAGACGAGGCGGTGAAGACTGCGATTGCCAGGCGGACTGTGGCGCACATCACGATTCCCAAAGACATTCAGGACTGGGCTGCCGACGCACATCGATCGAAGACCAACATTGCCATGCATAGTGGAGATCTGTACAGCGAGGCGCTCCCGCTCCCACCACGAGCGACGCTTCAGCAGGCTGCCGACATCTTGAATGCGGGCTCCAAGATCGCCATTCTGGCCGGGCGGGGCTGTCTCACGGCGCGCAAGGAGATTCTCGCGATTGCAGAAACGCTCGCAGCACCGATCGTTAAGCCGCTGCTTGGGAAGGCCGTCGTGCCGGACGATCACCCGTACACCACCGGAGGTATCGGCTTGCTCGGGACGGCGCCTTCTCAGGAAGTTTTGGAAGAATGCGACACACTCCTCATTGCCGGCAGCAGCTTTCCGTATCTCGAATTCTATCCCAAACCCAGGCAGGCCAAGGCTATCCAGATCGATCTCGATCCGTCCAGGATTGGACTGCGATATCCCGTGGATGTGGGGCTCATCGGGCACTGCTGGGATGTGCTGAGAGCTTTGATGCCGCTACTGCAGCAGAAGTCCGACCGGACGTTTCTCTCGAAAGCGCAAGAACACATGCGTCGGTGGAACGAATTGATGGAAATCCGCGGCACGCGCAACGATCTGCCGCTGAAGCCGCAGGTGGTGGCACGCGCACTGAATGAGTTTCTCGATCGCGACGCCATCATTTGCACCGATACCGGGACCGTTACGACGTGGGCCGCCCGCCACATACATATCCGAGACGAAATGGAATTTTCCGTGTCCGGCACGCTGGCAACCATGGCCAACGGATTGGCCTACAGCATCGGCGCCGCTGTGGCCTTCCCCGGCCGGCAGGTGGTGTGTTTCACCGGTGACGGCGGCCTGGCGATGCTGATGGGCGAGCTTGCGACGATCGCCAAATACCGTCTGCCGGTGAAAATCATCGTAATCAAGAACAACGTGCTGGGCATGATTAAGTGGGAGCAATTGGCGTTCGAAGGCAATCCGCAGTACGGTGTCCAGCTCCAGCCCATCGACTTCGTGGCTGTCGCCAGAGCCTGCGGGTTGGCGGGCTATAGCGTGGAGGATCCGGCGCTGGTCCGAGCGGTCCTTGGTGAAGCGTTTCACCATGCCGGCCCGGCGCTGGTCGAGGCCTCGGTAGATCCAAATGAGCCGCCGTTACCGGGCAAGATTACGACCGATCAGGCATGGCAATTCGCCAAGGCGTTGACTAAAGGACAAAAAGACAGATGGGAGATCATCAAGACGGTTGTCGAAAACAAAATCAGAGAAGTGGTGTAGGGGACGTGAAGCGTGAAGCGTGAAGCGTGAAGCGTGAAGCGGAAGAGACAAGAATCGAACATCTACTGCGCTTCACGAATAACGATTACCGTATAACGAACGCAGAGGAGATCCAGTGGCCCACAGCATTGCCCAAGCCGTCGTCATCAAGCATGGAAATCTGTTTTTTCTCTGCCCCCCTGAAGGGGAAGTGCCGATGTCCCGTGACCACGGCTTCGGTCTCTACTATCACGATTGTCGGTATTTGAACGGCTATGAGTTGCTCGTCTGTGGCGAGCATCCGGAGCCATTGGCGGCGCGTTCGTCCGAGGGGGGCCGCGCGGTGTTTCAATTGACCACGCCGGATTGTCACGCTCCGGACGGCAGCACCATTCACCGGGAGACCGTCGGCCTCAAATGGGATCGTGTGATCGATGCCGAACAACTCGTTCTGCATGAGCAGCTCGACATCCAGAACGTCGGCTGTGAGACGGTCGAATTTCCGCTGAGCATGCGCTTCCGTGCCGGCTTCGAAGACGTGTTTGAAATTCGCGGCCTGCTGCGCGAAGTAAAAGGCAAGCTCTTCAGGCCCGTTTGGAAGGACAAGTGCCTCTGCTTCTCCTATGAAGGAGGGGACAAGATGCGGCGCAGCCTGGCCATCCACCTTCATCCGTTGCCTGCTGAGGTCAAGGGCAATACCGTCCGGTTCGACATTTCGCTCAAACCGAATGAAATCAAGCCCATCCGCATTTCGTTCGCCATTGCTGAATCCGAGGAACAGCCAAACCGGCTGTTCGCCCAGACAAGCGTTTACCGAGACGTGCATGCTGTATCTCAGAACATTAAGGCGTCCGCAGAGCAATGGCTGAAGCGTGAAACGGAGTTCCGCAGCGACAGTCTGCTGTTGAATCGTGTGATCCGCCGCTCACTGATGGATTTGCACATGCTCAAGACATCCATCTCAGGGGACGAATTCTTCGCTGCCGGCGTTCCGTGGTACGTGGCGCTATTTGGCCGCGACTGTCTGATCACCTCCCTACAAACGCTGGCCTTCTGGTCCGGCACCGCCGCGGCGACGCTTCGCCTGCTTGCGGACTACCAGGGCCGGCAGGTCACTGATTGGCGGGACGAACAGCCTGGGAAGATTTTGCATGAGTTGCGTGTTGGCGAACTGGCCAGGATGAACAGGATTCCGCATACACCGTACTACGGCACCATCGACGCGACCCCGCTCTTCCTCATTTTAATGAGCCGGTACGCCCGCTGGACGGGAGATCTCAGCCTTTTTCATGAACTGCGCATCGCGGTCGAGCGAGCGCTGCACTGGATCGACAAGTACGGCGATGTCGCCGGCGACGGCTACGTCAGCTACGTGGGGAACAGGAATAAGGGACTCATCAACCAGGGGTGGAAGGATGCCAGCGATGCCCTGGTGACGGAAGACGGCCGGTTCGCCGAGCCGCCCATCGCACTGGTTGAAGTGCAAGGCTATGTCTATATGGCGAAGATGGAAATCGCCGATCTCTACGACCGGATCGGAGAGCACGAGCATGCGACACGCTTGCGGGCGGAGGCCCGTGCACTGCGGGCGCGCTTCAACCATGATTTCTGGATCGAAGCAGAAGGATGCTACGCGATGGCGCTGGAAGCGGGGCGTCATCCCTGCCGCGTCATGTCCTCCAATCCAGGACAGGCCTTGTGGACGGGCATCGTCGAGGAAGACAAAGCCGGGCGTGTGGTGCACCGGTTGATGAGACCCGATCTGTTCAACGGTTGGGGGATCCGCACGCTGTCATGCAAGGAGCGTCGCTACAATCCCATGGGCTATCACCTGGGAACGGTCTGGCCGCACGACAATTCGCTGATCGCGGCCGGCTTCCGGCGCTATGGATATGATGAACCGGCGGCCCGGATTTTTGTCGGCCTCCTGGAAGCCGCCATGGAGTTCGAAGACTATCGTCTGCCTGAACTGTTTACCGGCTTTGGTCGGGAGGAATACGGCCAGCCGGTCCGCTATCCCGTCGCATGCCATCCGCAAGCCTGGGCCGCAGGGTCCGTTCCATACCTGGTCGAAACCTTCCTGGGTCTTGTCCCTGACGCTTACAACAACCGGTTGAAAATCATCAGGCCATACCTTCCCGACTTCATCAGTGAGGCGGAACTACGCCATTTGAGGATCGGCCAAGGGTCGGTCGATCTGCGATTCGACCGCAAACGAGACGGCTCGCTCGAGGCCCATGTCGGAAAGGTGACCGGAGATCTCAAGGTCGAGGTCGAGGGCTGAGCCGAGAGTGAGGGATACACCCACACGGGAGTGTGCATCATGTGGCTGAATAGGGATTCATTGCCGGATCAACATGGGGCTGCGGCCAGCGGTGATTCGTCCAACATTCGATCGGCGATCGGCTTTTTCGAAGAGCTGCTGCGGGGGCATGACAGTCCAAACATCGCGGTGCGCTTCTGGGACGGATCGGTGTGGAGAGTGCGGTCGGATGAGCCCAGCGACGCGACGCTGCTCCTGCAGCATCCAGAGTCGCTGAGCCGGATGCTGTGCTGGCCGGTGCAGCTGGCCCTGGGCGAAGCGTACATCTACAACGACATCGATGTGATCGGCTCGCTCGACGCGCTGTTGCCGCTCGCCGACCGCCTGATGGAGCGGCGATGGTCGCTGATGGACTGGCTGCGCTGCGGGGCGGCCACGTTGCGGCAGCGAAGGCTGGATCGCATTCCTGAGGAAACACGAAGCCTCGTGCTGCACGGACGGCGGCACGAGAAGCTTCGTGACAAAGAGGCCGTCCGGTTCCATTACGACGTGCCGGTGGAGTTTTACCGACTCTGGCTTGACGGCCGGCTGTTGTACTCCTGTGGCTATTTTCAGCGCGAAGACGACGGCCTCGATGAGGCGCAAACACGAAAGTTGGAATACCTGTGCCGGAAACTCCGCTTGAAGCCGGGCGACCGGGTGTTGGACGTCGGCTGCGGTTGGGGCGGGTTTGCTCTCTACGCGTCAGAGGTGCACGGCGCTCTCGTGCACGGGATCACGCTCAGCCGGCGCCAAGCCGAGGTGGCTAATCAGCGCATCAACGCCGCCGGGATGTCGCGGCGCTGCCGGATTGAAGTGCGCGACTTCCGGGACGTCCATGGCGAACGGATGTACGACAAGATCATCAGCATCGGAATGATCGAGCATGTGGGAAAACATCGGCTCCTTTCCCATTGTGAACAGGCGCTCAAGCTGCTGGAGCCCGGCGGGGCATTTCTCACCCAGGGAATCGGGACCCGCGATGGCCATCCGACGCTGGGACCGTTCGCCGATCGCTACGTCTTTCCTGATGCCGAAGTCCTGCCTATTCAGGACATTGTCGATGCGGCCGAACGTTGCGGCTTTGAGGTGCGGGACGTGGAAAGCCTGCGTGAGCACTATGCGCTGACGTTAAAGCTCTGGGGACAGCGTCTGGAACAGTGTCATGAGGAAGCCGTCCATGTGGTCGGCGAAGTGACATACCGCGTGTGGCGGGCGTACATGGCGATGGCGGCTTACCTTTTCAGCCGGGGGCGACTCAGCCTCTATCACACGCTCTGTGTGAAAGCCGAAGACGGACGCTCCGGTCTCCCTCTCACCAGAGATGATTGGTATGAGCCG
>DATIGH010000026.1:0-10996 GCA_035454845.1 Nitrospira sp. | reverse complement strand
GAAGGGTGATGAGCTATCAGCTATCAGCTATCAGCTATCAGCTCTCGTCACTCATCACCGATCACTTCTGCTAGGCGTCAATCAACTCGCGGACTTTTTCGACTAACCCCCGTTGACGGTACGGCCGTCTGAGGAGGTATCGTCGATTGATGCGGTGGGAAATGATGGCTTCATCGTCATAGCCTGTGACAAAGAGTGCCTTCATCATCGGATGCTGTTTCAGCAGCCGCTTGGCCAGTTCACGGCCGCTAATGTCGGGCATAATGAGCCCGCTGATCGTCACGTGCACCGCTCCCACATACTGCCCTGCCAGCATCAGCGCTTCAACGGGGGAACTTGCCTCCAATACCTGATACCGGTGGCGCCGTAACGTAGAGAGCGCGAGTTTCCGTTCGATCTCGTGAGGCTCGACCAGGAGAATCGTCTCTTGGCCTTTGGCTGCAATGGAGTATTCCTTCGGGTGCGTGGCGGTCACAACGCCGGTGACCGCCGGCAAGTATATTCGAACCGTCGTCCCATGGCCGGGTTGACTCATGACGTCCACGTGTCCGCCGTGCTGCTTCACGATGCCGTAGACGGACGTCAATCCAAGCCCGACGTTCGTTTCCTTTGTCGAAAAAAACGGTTCGAACATCCGGGATTGAGTGTCTCGTGTCATGCCGCTGCCCGTATCGCAGACATCTATTCGCACGGCGCCGGTACGGTCGGGATGGCCCAACAATGGTGTGCCGTCGACTCCGGCTCGGACCGGCGAAACACCGATCGTAAGGCGGCCCCCTTGTGGCATCGCATCGCGAGCGTTCATGGCCAGATTCAACAGCACCTGCTCGATGCCTTCGCGATCTAGCTCGACGTCGAGCTGGCCAGGTTCGATGGCGATCCGGCACTCGATCCGATCCGGCAAGAGGCCGCGAATAGTGGCAGTGAGGTCTTCCATCACCGTCCGCATGGAGATCAGATGACGGAATTGCCGGTGTTGAAGATCGAGGGCCGCTAACTGAGCGGTCAGCACGGCGGCCTGCTCACCCGTCCGAAAAATCTCATCGACCGACTTATACAAGGGGTCTTCCGGAAGCAGCCGCGAAAGTACCACGCCTGTCTGCTTCCCGATTACCGAAAACAGATGGCTGAACTCGCTGGCCACCCCGCTCGTGATCCGGCCGATGGCCTCCATTTTTTGCGCCTCGAACAGCTGCCGTTCGAGCCCTTGCCGCTCCGATTTTTCCTGCTGGACCAGTGCATTGGCCTTAAGCAAATCGTCCTTGAGTCCTTTGATGCGGACTTCGAGTTGCTCTCTTGACGCCTCTAACGCCTGTTCGGTCTTTTTCAATACCTCGATGTTTTGAAGCAGGCGCGACTTTTGTTGCCGCTCGGCCCCGATCGTTTCCAGCGCCATTCCATAGAAGATCGCCATCACCAGGAGCACCGGAACGCCCAACAGATGGCCAACCGAAAGGATGCCGGTCTGCGCAGCGCCTTGGTAGAGGACGACCCCGTAACCCGCGCAGAGCAGGAGGGAGAATGCGATGACATGTGAGAGCTTCCGCAGTGAGGCCGCGATGAGCATCAGAATGAAATAGGCCAAGTATAGTTCCGACCGGGCATGGCCAGACAGGTACATCGTACCGGTCACCAACGCCGTGTCGACCGTAATGAGTGTGCCACTGAACCAGGCGGCCTGCAGCATGGCAGAGGGAACGGCCAGCAAGCAGCCGATCAACACCATCAGCCCGCCGACAATGAACTCGCTCGTCACTCGGGAAACAATCGGTTCAGGGCCGAACAGCAACTGATATCCGAGCATGATACCGACCAGCGCCTGGAGAATGACGTATCGACCGCGGGAGACTGTGAGAGGATCTTCGGTGAGGTAAGATGGGGAGGTCTCAGGAACAGCAAGACTGGTCTGCATCGCTCCTCCTTGAAGCCGAGCACTCAGCAGCAAGTCCCGTACCGCCACTGAAAAAGCGTAAGAAAGTTGATTTTACACGTTTCGGGCTCTCGAGACCGCGGGCAGTTTCGGCCACCACCTACAGAAGAGCGACAAAATAGAACGGCGACGAGAATCACTGCCGGTGGGCGGACAGAAGGCGTTGGCGCAATTGCTCAGCCCGCTCGCAGGCGATGCGGCGGTCTTGTGCAAGAAATGTCACATGCCCCATTTTTCGACGCGACCGTATCTCGCGTTTTCCATAGTCGTGGAGAAACGTGTCCGGAAGCTCCAGCAGTTGTCGGCATTCGGCGTCCTGCTTGATCGTCTGAACGTCCTCACCGATGAGATTGACCATGGCAGCCGCGCTGAGCAGGTGAACTTGTTCCGGCGGAAAACCGCAGACCACTCGAACCTGTTGTTCGAACTGGGAGCGACTGCACGCATCGAGCGTGTAGTGGCCTGAATTGTGCGGGCGGGGGGCTACTTCATTGATGAGGAGGACGGCTTCAGGCAGTAAAAACAATTCAAGACAAAACAGCCCAACGCCGTCCATGCGCTCAATAACAGCGCAGGCCAGCGTCTGTGCCAGCTCGACGATGCCGGGAGGCACCATTGCAGGGACCAGGGTCGTCCGCAGAATCCCCTGCTCATGTTGGTTCTCCACCAGAGGATAGACGATGGTGTGTCCATCGACGCCGCGCGCAACCAAGATCGACAGCTCTCGCTCGAACGGAACATGAGCTTCGACGATCCATTGCATGCCTGGTCTGGCAGTGGCCTGTACGGATGGCACCAGGTGCTGCACAGCCGCTGGCGCATCGATTTTCCATTGGCCTTTGCCGTCATATCCGGCCATGGCGGTCTTACAGACAGCAGGATAACCCACTTCTCGGGTGACCTCCGGGAGGCGATGTGGATGCGTCACCGCGGCAAAACGAGGCACGGGAAAGCCGTGGCCATCAAGAAATCTCTTTTGGACGAGGCGGTTTTGTATACAGCGCAAGACGCCGCTCGAAGGGCGCACCGGTCTCTCCCGCTCGAGTTGCTCGCAAAGTTGAGCAGGCACATTTTCCCACTCGTACGTCACGGCGGACACCAGAGCCGTGAAGTCGGTGACTGTCTGCCGGTCGGTAAACGGTGCCGCAAACGAGTGGGCGGCGAGAGCATGCGCAGGAGCGTCGGGATCAGGGTCCCACACGGCAACGCGATAGCCGAGTCTTGTGGCCGCACGCGCAAACAGCGCCCCCAATTGGCCGCCGCCGAGGACGCCGAGCACGGATCCCGGTTCAATGACGGTTGGACTCACGACCGACGACGAGGGGAACTCAGACGTTCGCCGAAAAGACCTTTGGCTTCCGGCGACTGGAGGACCGTCTTGGTTTGAGTCGTTCGAAACGCTTTGACCCGATCGGCGATCTGCGGGTAGCGCCCGGCGAGAATTTGCGCGGCCAGCAAACCGGCATTTTCCGCTCCGCCGATCGCCACTGTCGCGACAGGAATGCCTCGCGGCATCTGCACAATGGACAGCAGCGAATCGAGTCCACGGAGAGCTTCCGTCGGGATGGGAACGCCAATCACAGGCAAGTGCGTCTTCGCCGCCAGCATCCCTGGCAGATGCGCTGCACCTCCCGCACCCGCAATGATCACTTCGATTCCCCTGGCGGCTGCCTGCTCGGCATAGGCGAATAAGCGATCGGGCGTCCGATGGGCCGATACGACCAGCAGCTCATTGGTAACGCCCAGCTCAGTCAACACTGCGACGGCCTTCCCGAGGATGGGAAAATCAGACTTGCTGCCGCCAAGCACGCCGACGAGCGGACGGGAAGGCGACGATGGTGACCGTGAATTGGCGCGTTTAGCTTTTCTTGTCACCCGCAGTCCTTTGGAATGCAACGGGAAAAGCACTTCGCCGGGCCCACACATTAACGGCTCTCATGAGGCCGGTCAAGCATGGCGAACAAGGAATAAACACCGGTTCTTGAAGAGAAATTGACCCGTTGAGTCACTTTCCTCTATTATTATGATGAAGTGGCGACTGGGTGTTGCCGCGCCCGAAGAGGCCCTCGTGGCTAGTCTAGGACAAAGCTTACGCCAGAAAGTCCGCTTGCTCGTCCAACGGCCGACCGGCTTGGATGAGATCGCGGTGGACGACCTTGCCACATCCAATAAGTTGCGCGCCTGGGAAGCGGTCCAAATCCCCGAACGCCTTCGGTTTTCATCCCGGCTGGCCATCAAGCTTGTTCTCTTGTTTCTGCTGATCATTGCGTTCGTGCCCTGGACACAAACGATCACCGTGAGCGGGCAGTTGTCTGCCTACACACCCTATGAGCGTCCGCAAGACATCGAGTCCCAAATCACCGGCCGCATCCGAAAATGGCATATTTTCGAAGGTGTGCGGGTCAAGCAGGGGGATTTGATCCTTGAACTCGACGACTATGATCCCAACTTCATGTCGCCTGATCTGCTGCCGCTCCTGGAGCAGCGCAAACAGGCCCTGATCGAGACCCGGCGCGCGGCGTTAGCCCGCGCCGACCAGTTGGACAAGCGCATCAAAGAAATGCAGAACCTCGTCAAAGCCGCCGTGCCCTCAGCGCAAGCGAGAGTCGTCGAAGCGGAGAATAAGGTCCGCGAAGCGTATCAGAAGGTCGAAGCCGCGAAGATCGCCGTCGCCACAGCTGAACTGAATGTCGATCGCCACAAGCAGCTCGCGGAGCAGGGGCTTGTCTCCCAGCGGGAACTCGAAGTCGCCATCCAAGGGGCGATTGCGTCGAAGGCCGATTTGACCGGCGCCCAAGCCAGTCTCAAGGCCGCCGAGCAATCCATGAGAGCCTTGAGTTTCGGCCGGGAGCAGGTCAGCGCGGAAGTCTTGCAACGTCTGTTGGATGCCGAGGCCGCGCGGGAAGCGTCACTGGCCGAAGCCGGCAAAGCCACCGATCAGCTGGCCGATGTGTCGCTTCGCATGTCGAATGCCGAGCAGCGGCGCGTGGCGAGCCGCATCATGGCGCCGATCGACGGCACGGTGGTCAAGATGGCCCAAACGGGCGTCGGCGAGACCGTTCGACCGGGCGACAAGCTGGTCAGGATCTCGCCTGCCAGCGCGGACAAGGCTATCGAGATGGTGGCCGACGGCATCGACGCCCCGCTGCTAAATGTGGGCCGCAAAGCCAAGATACTATTCTACGGCATTCCGGCCATTCCCTTGCCAGCCTGGCCGGAACTGATGGCCGGAACCTACGGGGGAGTTATCAAGGTCATCGACCAGGTTGACGATGGCAAAGGTAATTTCCGTTTTTGGGTCGTCCCAGATCCGGAAGAAAAACCCTGGCCCCCTCAAGAGCATGTCCGTCAGGGTACCAAGGTCATGGGATGGGTCATCCTGAACCGTGTACCGCTATGGTACGAACTCTGGCGACGTTTCAATCTTTTCCCGCCCGATTATCAAGAGCGTCCGCCGAGCCTCATTGACACCCTCTTGCCGAAGGCAGGACGAGGTGCCAAATAGGTGTCCGCCAGTTCCTTTCCGCCTCCCTAGGCTCCTCGTCTGCATATCGCCATTTGCCAGCCACAGCCATCGAGAGCTCTCCCTGCTGCGGCCATCATGAAAGGAGTGTGCCCTATGTTCCGACGAGTTCTGCCTGTTGCCGGTCTGGTATTCTGCTTGGGCCTCCTCCCGGATCGACCGTTCGCCGCCGAGCCGATTGCTCAACGTGAGCTCCCCCCCATTCCGCTGAGCGTCGATGAGATTCACGCCTGGATCGACCGCTCGCATCCGCTCTTGAAAGGGGCCGGAACCGAAAAAGTGATGGCCCGCGGAAAAATGCTCAAAGCGCTGGGGGCGTTCGAACCCACCGTGGTCAATGACACGGAGCTGGAGCGCTTTATCTCGAGCAGCAATCCGGAGAGAGGCACGCAGACAGCGGGCTTCAACGACACTTTGGTGGAAGCCCGGCATCCTTGGGGATTTCGGTACAGCGCTGGGGTTCGGCAGGCCATCGGTGACGCCAGAATACCGGATCTCGGCTTCAATAACGATAGACAACAGCTGCTTCTCGGCGGATTCTTTCCTCTCTTGCGCGGGCTGATGATCAATCCTGAGAACGCCGAACTGCAGCGATCGGAACTCGCCGATCCGCGCGCGGATGTCCGCATCGCTCAGACCAGGCAAGACCTGTTTCTTGCGGCAGCCACGCAGTTCTGGGATTGGGCGGCAGCAGTGAAGTTCCTCGAAGTCCAGCGCCGCGCCGTCGGCGTCGCAGAAGATCGCTTCCGTCAGGTAGAAGGCCGCGCCAAGGCCGGCGCCGTCGCCCCTTTGGACGTCGTCGAAGCCAATCAGGAAGTACAACGCCGGCGGGAAGTGGCCATCGCCGCACAACGGTTTGTCGAGCAAGAGCAGTTAAAACTGTCCATGTTTCTGTGGGAAAGGAACGCCCCCGTGCTGCCGCCGCTCGAGCGGGCACCGGAATTCCCGGCGCAGGCGCTGGTTCCGACGCCCGAGACGATCAAGGCCCACAAGATCCAAGCCAAGGCTGACCGTCCGGAGGTCAAGGAGATCGACATCGAGGCGAAGCTCAACAACATCGATCTGGAATTGGCCAAGAATAATTTGCTTCCCAGTCTCGATGCCGAAGCGGCGCCTGCCCGCCAACCGGAGAAATTCGTGTTGGGCCTCGGCTATCGGTTCGGACTTGAGCTTCGGATCCCGATTCTACAGCGGAGGAGCCGGGGAGAAGTGCTCGAAGCGCAGGGGAAGGCCGATCGCTTCGTGCTGACGCAAAAATTCCGTGAACAGCAGGTCGTGATCGACGTGGACAATGCCTTGTCGGCCATTGAACGGGCCAAGGAACGGATCACCGCCGCCGTAGAATCGCTTCGTCTCGCGAAAACGCTGGAAGAAGGCGAGCGGTTCCGGTTCAGTCTGGGCGCCACGAGCGTGCTGTTCGTCAACCTGCGGGAACGCAACTCCGTGGACTCGGAAGGACAAGTCATTCGGGCAAAAGCCGACTATCAGAAGGCGTTAGCCCTGTATCAATGGGCCATCGGCGCATGGGGCAAGTCCTTACCATCGAGTGTGCCCGTCATGTACCGGGCACGGGACTGAACGGCGAAGAGTTGGCTTTTTCCCCTGTACTTTGATAGCGTTAGAGTTTGGCGCGGGATCAGACCCTAGATCGATCCGTGAACAAGGCGGGTGTCCGTGCAGAGTCATGTGGACGAAAAACCCAACCTCTTTCAGTCGGTGGTCGGCTACATCGGCGTACTATTACGGCTCGAGCGGCGCTTGCTGGCACTCGTGGTGTCTTACTCTCTTGCGATCGGACTGTTTTCACTGATCGTTCCGCTGACTGTTCAAGAGCTGACCAACACCTTCGCCTTTGCGATCCAACCCGTCACGATCGTGACGCTGGCCGGTGTCATGATCGCCGCCCTGTTATTCGTGGGTGCCTTCCGCTCGCTGCAATATTATGCGGTTGAAATGCTGGAACGGCGACTCTTTGCCCGTGTCGCCATCGGAATGGCTCAACAGATCCCGCAGTTACAGTTTCTCGGATTCAAGCCTCGCTACGCCAATCACTTCATGGAATCCGTATTTATGCAACGGGCGGTCTCCGTCCTCCTCGTGGATCTCATTAACGTGGTCGTAGGGGGCGCCGTGGGGATGACGATTCTCGTCTTCTATCATCCGTATTTCCTGCTCTACAATGCGTTGCTTTTGGCCGGATTCACCGTCGTGTTGCTGCTCTCTCACGGCGGCCTCAAGGCCACCATCGACATGTCGCATGCCAAATACGATACGCTTCACTGGATGCAGGAAATCTCCTATAACCTGTTGCATTTCAAAGCGACGGACAGTCGCTCCATTTTGATGCAGCGGACCGACGAACTCGTAGGCAAATACATCGACCGCCGGCAGACCCGCTTCGGGATTCTCATCCGGCAATACCTGGGATCGGTAGGGTGGCAAGCCATCGCCCATGGTGGATTGATCGCCACCGCGGCTTGGTTGCTCTCGATCGGCCAATTGACGCTAGGCCAACTCGTCGCGGCCGAGGTGGTCGTCAGCGGCTTGTTGTTCAGTTTCGATGAAGTCGTGAAGCGGATGGGGCATATCTTTTATTTTATGACCGGTTTGAATGAACTGGATTTCGTCCTGTCGCTTCCCAAGGACCAGGGATCTTCGGCATTGTCGGTACCGCTTCCTGACCCGACGGTGCACGGCATCCGCCTGACCTGCAAAGACCTCACCATTCATCACCCAGGTGTGCCGGCGATTTTTGAACAATTCAATATCGAAGTGACGCCCGGCGAAAAGATCGGCATCTATGCCAGCACTACGTCGGCGAAGACGGCTTTGGCACGCGTGTTAGGGGGCCTCGAGGCTCCGACCAGCGGAGTCATTCGGTACAACGGTGTGGACCTTCGCCATATCGATATGGCTGCCATCAACCGCTGCCGCGGCTTCATGTTCGACTCGCAACTCACCCTCTTCGAAGGGACGATCGAAGACAACATCTTACTGGGCCGGACGTATATTCCCTACAGTGACGTGCGATGGGCATTGCGCTTCGCCGAACTTGAAGAGGACGTCGATGTCCTCCCTCAGGGGCTCAAGACGCACATTCGCGCGCCGGGGACAATCCTCGCTCCCACCCACATTATTCGCATTTTGCTGGCGCGCGCGGTGCTGGCCCGGCCCCAGATTCTGATCTTCGATGGCATCCTTCACAACCTGCAGCCGGTCCTGCGCGAGACGCTGCTGCGGCGGTTGTGTTCGAAAGACGAGCCCTGGTCGGTCATATTCGTATCCAACGATCCAAATTTGACACCGCACGTCGATCGACGGCTCATTCTGGATTAAGGAGGAGGGCTGGTGTTTTTTTCCCGGTGGCTTCGAACTTTCCGACCGAGCGCCTCACAGATGCTGATCAGCCTGCTGATTGCAGGCCTTGGCTGGATGAGCGGAGGCGCCCTGAGCCGCGTGGATCAAGACCTGCGGATCATGTACACCGAGTACACACTGGGCGCGGCCGATTTGGCGCATATTTCAGCCGACGTCATGCGGTATCGCAACATCATCATCCGGGCCCTGGAAGCCGGAAGCAAGAAGGAGTTTGAACGCATTACTGAATCCCTCCCCGGTCAACGGGCGCGGGTCCAACTGGCCGTGGACCGGTATGCAGCCGCCGGCCTCCGGGTCTCACGCAGCGGGAGAAGCGAGCCGGAAGACATCGAAGCCGTACGGAAGAGTCTGGATCAGTACTTTTCTGCCGCCAGCACGACGATCGATCTGCTGTCTCGTGAGTGGAGCGCCCCCTCTCCCTCGGAACGGGATCGCCTACGCCGAAAGGCCGAAGAGCACGCCGCCGACAATGCCGGCCCCAAAATGATTCAAGTCAGCCTGGCGCTGGACCGTCTGCTGGATACCGTCGCCGACGTGGCCAAGGATATGCGCGATGAAGGCACGAGGGCGATTCGGTCGACCAGCATCATGCTCATCGGAGGGAGCTTCTTCATCGCGTTTCTCAATCTGTTTTTTAGCAGATCCGGGCCTCCCCGCCGGCCTGCATCCGGCCGAGCGCCTGAGCCAGCGCTCGATCCCATCCACCCAACAATGCCGCTTCAACCTGCCGGAAATCCGCAGCATCCGGTGAGATCCTGAGCATCTGAGCGGTTACTGATTCCGTCCGACGGCCTTCAGCAATGCCTGTTGTTCATGCGGCGAGAGCGGTTTCCAAGCCCCCGAGGGCAGGCCTGCCAGGGTGATGTGCATGATCCTGACGCGATGCAGCGCGACCACCCTATACCCCACCGCCTGGCACATCCGTCGGATCTGTCGATTTCTCCCTTCGGTCAACACCATCCGTAACCGTTTCGGCGTAAGGCGTTCGACGCGACAAGGCTTGGTCTTGCTTCCCAGAATGACGACTCCTGCAGCAAGGCGGTCGAGCACGGCCTGATCGTACGGCCGATCCAATGTGACCTCATACTCACGTTCGTGTCCGAACTCGGTCCTCAGAATCGCATTGACGATGTTGCCGTCGTTCGTGAGGAGGATCAGACCGGAAGAATCCTTATCCAGCCGGCCGATGGGAAAAATCCGTTCCTGATGACCGATCTCTCTGATGATATTTCGCGGAACATGGGCTTCACTCGTGGTCGTGACACCCTCCGGCTTGTTGTACTTAATGTAAAGACGCTCCTGCCCCCAGGGAATCACCTCCCCGTCCCGTGCAATGACGTCTTGGGCGCAGACCTGGTCTCCGAGCTTCGCGACGACGTTGTTAATGGTGACGCGGCCTCCTTCGATCAGTCGATCGGCTTCGCGTCGCGAACAGATCCCGTGCTCCGTAAAGAATTTGTTGATGCGAATCTTATCCACAGCCGAATGGAAATCTATGGTTCGTGATTGCGGGTCGGAGCGATGTGAGAACGCAGCTGGCGCAAGACGCGTCGCGGGGAAACGACTGCGCCGCAATCGGTGGGCGGGTGGGTGAGACCTGGGAAAACGCGGCGTTTCGGCGCCGCGGGGGTTGGGAGGGGTGAAGATTGCGGGGCATTTTTCAGCGTCCTGCTAGTGGACCCGCCGGCCGGCCCTTACCCGTCCCAGGATGCGATAGATCAGCCGGGCGATGCAAAACTGAGGCGCCACGAATCCTTTGATAGGCGCGATCTCACTGATATCCATTCCCAGAATGCCAGGTCCGTTGGCCAGGGCGGTGATGAGATTCAATGTATCGTACCAGCCGAGCCCGCCTGGTTCTGGCGTCCCGAGAGCGGGGACCAAGGAGGCGTCGAGTCCATCACAATCAAACGTCAAATAGACCGGCCCTCGACAGGCCTTCACGACATCGGGGATCCAGCGAGCGGATTTCCCCTCATAGGATCCCGAGGGGTCCAATAACTGCGCCGCAAAAAAGGTCGAGATTCGATCCGTTCGTGCAATACGGTCCACCTCTTCCGGAGAAATCGATCGGATCCCGACCTGTACCAGCGGCAATCCGTCGTCGACCACCCGCGCCATGACGCTGGCGTGACTGTAAGGATTGTCCTGATAGGCGTGGCGAA
>DATIGH010000025.1:0-38527 GCA_035454845.1 Nitrospira sp. | reverse complement strand
CTGGTTCAGCGGTTCGTCAGTCTCGATCGAGCAGCCCATGGCCGACAGATTGGTGATCTTTCCCTCCCCCACTGTCGACGTCACACAGTACATAGCTGGATACGTTAACGGCAGGCGGTAGAGTCCTCGGTGGTACGGCCTGATATCGTCCATGGGGTTAGTGTACTGTCATGCAGCCCTCAAAGGTATTCCTCCTTCGAGGGGCCTCGCGATGCATCGTGTTTACCAACGCTCGCAGGCATTCGGAATCTGCGTCGTGAAGATGCGTTCGCAGCAAGTCCGAGGAAAAATGCAGACCTTCATCGGTGATATCCACGAGCTCACACAGGGTGGCAGTGTGATTCCTGGTTACGAGGGCCGCGCCGGGAAACTGGATACGGATGTGTCGACGTTGGATCGCCATCAGTGCATCCTTCTATTCCCAGCGATCGGTAACACGGACATGGAGTTCGTCAAGAGACCGCCTTCGTGGCAGGCTTTATCCAGCGATTGGTGAGGAACGCAACGGCCAGGATGGGAAAGGGTACCAGACTCAACAGCAGCAGTACCATCAACGGTGACATCTTAGGTTTCGCTTTCAATAGCCAGAGCATGTCCCTCAGGGTCTGCAATGCCAGGGCCAGCCGAATAACTACAAAGGGGGATGTCCGAAGTCATCGATTCGCCGTGTGTTTCTTCAAACCATCCTGTCACCTGTCGGAAGATGCCAGGCGCATGAACAAAGGGCGGGAAATCCTGACGGAAAATTTTGGCTTTCTGCCGAAAATTTCCTCCTCCTTCGGAGGAATCTCCTGGCTATCCTAGCCCAGAATGCAGGGGGCCCGTCCTCTTGACTTGCGACGGGAACCAATTATCTGTCGCTCATTAGCTGATGGACCAGGCCCTGGTAGGCATAGAGTGGCGGCTTGTGCCACGCATTGGTGATCCAGAGGGCCTGCGCTCCAGCCCAATCAACCTTTTACCCATAACCGGACCTCTCGCGGAGAGGAGGAGGAATAGTTATGAGCACCTATCTGCCTGCTGTGTTTTCGACGGTTCGTCCGGACACGTTCGATCGTCAAATTGACCGGGTGTTTGAAGATGCGTTGCGGGCGTTTGGCACGTCCGACGCGGCGTGGGTTCCGGCCTGCAACGCGTGGGAAGATTCGAATGGCTTTTACGTTCAGATGGCGTTGCCCGGCTGGGAGCCAAAGGATGTGGCCTTGGAGGTGAATAACCAGATGCTGTCCGTGAAGGGAGAGAGGACCGAGGAGACGAGCGGTTCCGGAAAGCATCTCATCCGGGAAATTGCGGATGGTCGGTTCGTGCGGATCTTCAAGCTGCCCACGACTGTCGATCATGCTAACGCGTCGGCGAATTACAAGAACGGCCTCTTGACGATTTCATTCCCGAAACGAGAAGACGCCAAGCCACGACGCATTGTCATCGATGGCTAAGTTCCCTTGCTGAGTGAACGCCTCGCCGGTCGTTGGGTCGGCCGCGCGAGGCATCCACTCAGGCGAACGTGATCCGTTTCTTCGTTGTGCACTCCCTCCTTCATTGTGGCTCGTCGGACGGTGGCGTGTTTGTGCTAGGATGCACCGCATGTCGGCGCTCAGGCTGTTGCTGTGGGGATTGGTGGCTCTTCTCGGGACCGCCGCCCTCGCCTTCGTAACCGGTCTCGTATCTCCCCATGAAAAGGTAAATGCCCTGTGGCTGGTCGTGGCCGCGGCTTGCCTCTTTGTGCTGGCCTATCGTTTTTACGGGCGGTGGCTTGCTCGGAGGGTGACCGAACTGAACAACCAGCGCATCACTCCCGCCGTCCGGTTGAACGACGGGGTGAATTTTCATCCCACCAGTAGTGTCGTCCTCTTCGGCCATCACTTTGCCGCCATCGCCGGAGCGGGTCCCTTGCTGGGCCCTGTCCTCGCGGCGCAATTCGGCTTTCTCCCTGGATTTCTCTGGTTGGTAATCGGTGCAGTGCTTGCCGGAGCCGTGCAGGATTTCATTATCCTGGTGGCGTCCATGCGACGCAATGGGCGGTCGCTTCCGGAAATCGCCCGCGACGAGTTGGGAATCGTGACCGGGACGGCGACGGCACTGGCTGTCCTCTTCATTGTTGTCGTGGCGCTGGCTGGTCTCGGGTTTGCGGTGGTGAATGCGCTCTACCACAATGCCTGGGGGACGTTCACCATCGCGATGACGGTGCCTATCGGTTTTGTCATGGGCTTTTATCTTCAGAAGTTCCGTCCTGGCGCCGTCGCCGAGGTTTCAGTCCTCGGGGTGGCCCTCTTACTTATCGCAGTGCTCTTGGGCCGGGTTGTGGCTCAGTCGTCGTGGGGGGCGTGGTTCGAATACGATAGATCCACCCTCGTCTGGCTGCTGGCCGGGTACGGCTTTCTCGCTTCGGTGTTGCCTGGCTGGATGCTCCTGGTTCCGCGCGGATACCTGTCGACGTTCATGAAGCTTGGCGTGGTTTTTCTTCTCGGCTTTGGGGTCATTCTGTTGGCCCCAACTCTAGAAATGCCGCGTCTGACGCGATTCATCGACGGGGGCGGGCCCATTATTCCGGGCACAGTGTTTCCATTCCTATTCATTACAATCGCCTGCGGAGCCGTCTCAGGGTTCCATGCTTTGGTTTCCTCCGGTACGACACCCAAAATGATTGAACAGGAATCGCAAGCGTTAGTGGGTTATGGGGCCATGCTACTGGAAAGTTTTGTCGGCGTCATGGCCCTGGTGGCGGCCACGGTGCTGATGCCAGGCGACTATTTCTCAATTAATACGACGTTGTCATCAGACATGCTTGCGGCTATGGGTTTCCCGCCGCTACGGATTGAGGAACTATCGCGCTTGGTCGAAGTCGAGGTCGCAGGTCGACCCGGGGGTGCCGTCTCACTCGCAGTGGGCATGGCGTCGATCTTTTCAGCGTTGCCGGGGATGGGCGGGTTGATGGCCTATTGGTACCAGTTTGCCCTCCTATTCGAAGCGTTGTTCATTTTGACGACGATCGATACAGGCACCCGAGTCGCACGCTATCTCATTCAGGAAATGGCGGGTCGAGTGTCTCCATCGTTCAGGACATTGAATTGGCTGCCTGGCGTTTTAATGAGCAGTGGCGTTGTGGTTGGAGCATGGGCTTGCCTGATTGCCACAGGCAGCATTTCCACCATCTGGCCGATGTTTGGCGCTGCGAATCAATTGTTGGGTACGCTCGCGCTCTGTATCGGGACGACCGTGCTCATCAAGATGCGGAAATCTTGCTATCTGTGGATTACGGCGCTGCCTATGCTGTTCGTCGGCTTGGTCACGCTAACCGGGTCCTATGAGATGTTTAAAATGTTCGTGGCTACTGCTGAGACGCTGGACGCCGCAAAGGCGTTCACCCTGTATGTCGACGCCGGGCTAGTGGCGGTTGTTGCCATCCTGGGCCTGGTAGTCTTGAGCGACAGTGTTCGACAGTGGTACGGGTATCTCATCCAAAAACGCCCATTTACCAGCAGTGAGATCGTGGTCATGGCCGGAGGCGGTTCGGCTGGAAACTTGCGCGCGACGGTCAAGCAGGATGATGAGGGCTTCCGGCTGCCGCACGGCACCGGCTGTTGTTGACTGGAAAGAAGAGTGGAGGCTGAGGGTGGCTGACCAATATTCCTTCGATGTCGTGTCCGAGGTGAACATGCAGGAATTGAAGAACGCGCTTGATCAGGCCACGAAGGAAATCAAGCAGCGGTTTGATTTTAAAGATTCTAAGACCGAGATAACTCTCAAGGAGAAAGAGAAGGAGCTGGTCGTCATATCAGACGACGAATATAAGATGAAGGCGGTGCACGAGATCATCAAGGCGAAATGTGTGAAGCGCGGCGTTTCCTTGAAGGCGTTTCAGTTCGGCGCTCTCGAACCTGCTTTGAGCGGGACCGTGCGACAGGTGGCGAAGATTCAGAGCGGGCTGGTCTCCGAGAAGGCGAAGGAAATTTCGAAGGCGATAAAGGATTCGAAGTTAAAAGTGCAGGCTCATATCCAGGGTGAGCAGGTACGTGTCTTGAGCAAGAGCAAGGACGACCTGCAATCGGCGATCGCCTTTCTGCGAGGGAAAGATTTCGGGATTGACTTGCAGTTTACCAATTATCGATGAACAGGGATGCTATCCTTCGACAGAGCCGGCGGATGGTGACGCGATTGATCGCTGGCGTCTGGCTGCTGCTCTCCCTCGGGCTCTTCGGCTGCGATCGCAGTGAACCGATCGTCGTCATCCAACTCCATCCCAAGAATCCCGATATTCTGTATGTGACCACGAATGATTACATCTATAAGTCGCGGGACGGCGGCCGGACTTGGGCCAATATTTCAAAGGGGATGAGCCATTCACGTGTCATTGCGATGGCCGTGGATCCGTCCTATCCGGCTACGGTGTACGCAGGCACCAAGGGGGATGCGGTGTACAAGAGCTACGATGGCGGCCAGCGCTGGGCGTCCATGCGCTCTGGATTGGACGATGCGACGATATCGTCGGTCGTCAACCAGTTTGTATTCGATCCCTACGACAGCAATCACATATTTGTGGCGACAACAATGGGCATTTTTGAGACGAAGAGCGGCGGCGGAGATTGGACCAAAAGAATGGAGGGCATGAAAGAGGTTCTTATGGTTGTGACCCTCTGCATGGATCCTACCCGGCCGGCGATTCTCTATGCAGGCACCAGCGGGGGAGTCTATAAGACGGTGAATGAGGGAGGACATTGGGAAAAGGTCAACAATGGACTGGTACCGCCTGACATGATCAAGAGCTCTCGGGCGTTGAACGTGACCTCTATCCACGTCGACCCGTTCGAGCCGGACACCGTGTACGCCGCAACTCTCGCAGGCCTTTTCAAAACGACCGATGGCGCAAATTCATGGATCCGGATCGGGGAATCACTCTCCGATCAAATGATCATTGCCATGATTCTGGACCGCAGCAAGAAAGGCGTCATCTTTATTGCAGGGCGAGATGGCGTCCACCGGAGCACAGACGGGGGCGTGACATGGCAGACAATGAATGAAGGGTTCGCTACTACTAACGTCCGGTCGATTGCCCAGAGTGCGACGGATCCAGATGTGTTCTATGCAGGCACGAACGGCAGCGGTCTGTATCGCAGTCGCGACGCGGGAGTGACGTGGGAGCCAATGCCTTCACTCACCCACAATGCGGCACCCTGATCACCTCAACGGTTCTGCAAGCTAGAGCCGACAGACGAGTTCCCAAATGACGATCCGACCGATGTATCTTGTAGACTGGACCCGACCGAAGAGGGAGTGATCGTGGAGCCGACGGTCGAATCCGAGATGCTTGACCCAATCGTCGATCGCTGAAGTGTTGAGCCCACGCCAGAGGAATTTTCCTGGTTCAACGTGGATTCTCCGATGGCTGGACCTGCCCGGCCCGTTGCCCCAATTTCGAAGCCTGAAGGTCCGCTGCTCCCGATGTCTCGGCTGCTTTTTGGCGCCACACCGATGTCGTTCCCCGTCAGGCCTTCTTGACCGATCGCCGTTCCAGTCTTCGGGCTACGGCCGATGGCCGGACCGGCAGAGGGGGCTACGCCGATGCTCGCCCCGGTTTTTGCACTTCCCGCCAATCTCGGCGCACGAATGTCCCGTTCGATGGACTGCTCAATTTCCCGAACTTTTTGTGATGGGCCTGCAAGATCATTGATAGCTTCGAGCCGTGCGTGCAGCATTTTGAGATCGGCTCTGGCATTGGCGACCCTCGTGATGAGCTCTCGAAGCATAATTCCTCTTGAGGCGAGCGAATAGTTCGAGAGGTTCGCTTGTGCAGAGGCCAACAACTGGTCGACCTCGTCGGCCATCTTCTCGACTTCCCGCAACTCGTTCAGATCTGTCTTGCAGCACTCAAGAAGCTTCTGATACTGGCTAAGAAATGCCGCAACGTCCTGCTCCAGGCTGTTGACTTGGTAATTGCCGGGCGGCGTGGCTTCGGCGGCATCCCGCTTTTTATCCACGAGCGGTATGCAGCCGGGGCCTGCCTGCGCCGAATACTGCTGGTCGCTCTTTCGATCCGGACAATAGTAAATGGTTGATGCCGCCGACCCCGTGCGAGCTGGAAAAACGCAGATGGCAATGGCACAAACGAGGATGACATCGAGCGGGTGTCTGTTCAGAGGTCGGTGGTTCCGCATAATGCGATTCTTATCTCAAGAGGATCCCTTGTCAACAAACCTCCAAACTTCATCTTCTTGAATGGAGAAGCGAGAATCCGCTAGGCTGCCTTCCGTCGAGATAACCGTGACGCAGGAGGGGGTTCTCATGTCGGTGATCATGATTGATGCAGCTGGACAGCATGTGGGTCAGGAAGTGACCATCCGGGGGTGGCTCCGAAGCCGACGGGACAGCGGCAAACTCCATTTCTTGACCGTTCGGGACGGCACCGGAGACTTGCAGGCAGTGGTCAGCAAAAAGGCCGTCGGAGACGAGCAGTTCGCGATTTCCGCCAGCCTGACTCAGGAATCTTCCTTGACCCTCACAGGACAGCTTCGACAAGACCATCGTGCGCCGGGAGGCTATGAACTGGATGTCAGTCGTGTTGAAGCGCTCCAGATCGCGCAGCCCTTTCCCATTCAACCGAAAGAGCACGGTGTAGGCTTCTTGATGGAGCACCGACATTTGTGGCTGCGCTCGCATCGACAGCATGCCATCTTGCGCTTGCGGCATGAGATCATCCGAGCCTGCCGGAACTTCTTTGACGAGCGAGGCTTCATCCTTGTCGATGCACCGATCTTCACTCCCAACGCGTGCGAAGGCACAACGACGCTCTTTCAGACACAATACTTCGACGAAACGGCCTATCTGACGCAGAGCGGTCAGCTCTATAGCGAGGCCACCGCAGCGGCGTTTGGGAAAGTGTACTGCTTTGGTCCGACATTTCGGGCCGAAAAATCGAAGACACGACGACACTTGATGGAGTTTTGGATGGTGGAACCGGAAGTGGCTTTCGCAGAGTTGGAGGACATGATGGAGCTGGCCGAGCAGTTTTTGACCTTTGTCGTCCAACGAGTCCTTGAAACGAGGAGGCATGAGCTTGCTGTGCTGGAGCGAGATGTTGCAAAGCTCGAGGCGGTGAAGCCGCCGTTTCCACGCGTGACGTATGAAGAGGCCGTTGAAATACTGCACGAGAGAAATAATCCCACAAAACTTGGAGATGATTTTGGTGCGGATGAAGAGACCATCATCTCACGTGCATTCGATCGCCCGGTCATTGTCCATCGTTATCCGGTCGCATTGAAGGCCTTCTATATGCAACCGGACGAGACACGGCCGGATCTTGCACTGTGCATGGATGTGTTGGCTCCGGAGGGCTATGGAGAAATCATCGGTGGCGGACAGCGCATTCACGATCCGGAACTCCTGCGCGCGCGTTTAAAGGATCATCACCTACCAGAAGATGCCTTCAAATGGTACATGGACCTCCGCCAATTTGGATCCGTGCCTCATGCCGGCTTCGGAATGGGTATCGAGCGCGCCGTCGCGTGGATTTGCGGACTGGAGCACGTGCGGGAAACGATTGCCTTTCCACGGATGCTCTACAAGTTGTATCCCTGATCGGTTACTCGTCTTGCCCTTCACAATCCCCAGTAGCAGACCGCACGAATCTTCCCCTTAATAGCGCCTCAATGCGCCCTGCCGGACACCCACGACTGGTCCGGATAGGCGATAAAATGCGGCATTTCCGATCGTTCAAATAAACTTGTAAGTGCGTGTATTTTTTATTGACAATGTCTTAACGAGGAGTATACTCCGCCGTGTCGTGGGAGATTGTGGGTGAATCTGGGTTTCATAAGATCAGCCATAATCCTGCGCACTTGCCCGTCATGTCTTCAGAAGTGCTGTCGTGGCTGCGACCGCACTCCGGAGGCATCTACGTGGATTGCACGGTGGGGTATTGTGGGCATGCACAAGAAATCCTACGGGCTAGCCAACCACATGGCATTCTTATCGGCATCGACCGCGATGCTCAAGCTATCAGCGCAGGTGTGCAGGAGTTACATCCCTTCGCGGATCGTGCGTTTCTCATTAAGGCGCATTTTATGGAATTGAAGTCGATTCTAGCAGCGCGAGGTGTTTTCCACGTGCACGGAGTGTTATTCGATCTTGGTGTGTCTTCACCTCAGTTCGACGAACCTTCGCGTGGCTTCAGTTTTCGATCAGACGGGCCGCTCGACATGCGAATGGACCAAGACAGTGGTCCCACGGCGGCTGATATCGTAAATGGACTCGGAGAAACCGATCTCGCGGACATGATTTACCGTTTGGGTGAGGAGCGCTATTCACGTCGTATCGCTCGGGCGATCGTGAACGCCCGCGCCAATGAGGCGTTGACCCGTACCGGTCAGCTGGCAGCCGTCATTGAGTCGGCGGTGCCAAGCCATTATCGGCGGAGCCGCATTCATTGCGCGACGAGAACGTTCCAGGCGCTGCGCATTGCCGTCAATCATGAACTGGAGCACCTGGAAGCATCGCTCCGCAATGCGGCAGACGTCTTGGCGCCGGGGGCGCGGCTATGTGTCATCTCGTTTCATTCCCTCGAGGATCGCATCGTGAAGCAGGCCTTCAAAGCGCTTTCAGTTGAAAGCGGTGGTGAGCTTGAGGTCTTGACAAAACGACCGCAAGTTCCGTCCGAAGCGGAGACGGATCGCAACCCGAGATCCCGAAGCGCCAAGCTGCGAGTCATCCAGCGCATCGCCAAGGAGGGACACGCATGAAAGCAGTTGCCGTTGTGGCGGCCATGTGCCTTGTGTTCGCTTTCGTCTGGGAGAGGGTTGATGTCGTTCGGCTGGGCTATTCCATTGAGCGCCTCAAGACACAGAAGACATTACTCGAGCGGGAACGTGATCAGCTCCAAGTGAAGGTGTCAGCGCTGACGGCTCCCGAGCGAATCGCCAGAGTCGCGACGGACAAGCTTGGGCTGTTTCCGCCACAGCAGGGTCAGGTCTTCATCATTCATCCGCAGCCGAGCGTGCCGCTGTTGGCGACGCCGCCTGTTGAACATCTGCGGATTGCTCGAACGATGCCGGTATTGGGAGGAGCGAAATAGTCATGGGTCCTTCTCGTGGGCGTCGGTACGTCCTGCTGTTTTTCCTCCTCTCTGGGTTCGGAGTCATTTTGTTCAGGCTGGTCAGCCTTCAGGTGTTGCAAGCGGCCGAGCTCACCGCGCGAGCGGATCGGCAGCACCAAAAAAGCGTCACATTGGAGGGAGTGAGAGGGACCGTTACCGATCGTCACGGGAAGGTGTTGGCGATGAATGTGGAAGTCCCCTCGATTTTCGGAGTTCCGACATCACTCGACAGCCCTGCCAATGCCGCCAAATCCCTTTCATCTGTGCTGCATATCCGTCGAGATGACATCGAAAAGAAGTTGCGTCAGGACAAACATTTCGTGTGGCTGGCGCGAAAGGTCGAGCCGGAGAAGGGCCGCAGGCTGGAGCAATTGTCGATAGACGGCATTGGAATGGTGATGGAGGGGCGAAGGTTCTATCCCAAAGGACCTCTGCTCGCCCATGTCCTTGGGTTTGTGGGAATGGACGGAGTCGGACTCGAAGGATTAGAGCGCCGATATGAATCGCAGCTCCATGGAGAAAAGCAGCTGACGATTCTTCAACGCGATGCACTGGGGCGAACAGTATTTCCCAAAGGGCTTCGCGAACAGGTTCCGGCCGCAGGCCATGCTCTGACTTTAACAATCGACGAAGTGATCCAATACATTGCTGAAAAGGAGTTGGAAGAGGCCGTCGACCATGCCCGCGCGAAATCGGGAACCATCATCGTGATGGAGCCCCAAAGCGGCGCAATCCTCGCGATGGCGGTGAGCCCGCGGTTCGACCCCAATGCCGTAGCATCGTTAACGGCGGACCGCTGGAGGAATCGGGCGCTGACCGATACCTACGAACCTGGGTCAACCATGAAGGTGGTGGTGGCGGCTGCGGCGCTGGAGGAACGAGTCATGATGCCGGGGTCCATGTTGTTTGGAGAGAACGGCCGGATGACGGTTGCGAACACGACGATCCATGATCACGAAAAACTCGGTTGGATGACGTTTGCCCAAATGATGCAGAAGTCGAGCAATATCGGCGCGGCCAAAACGGGCATACTGCTCGGTCAGCAACGCCTGTATCGCTATCTGCAGGCCTTCGGGTTTGGCCAGCGCACGGACATTGATCTTCCGGGAGAAGTCGTAGGATTGCTCAAGTCGCCTCGAGAGTGGGGCCGCCGCTCCCTAGCTTCGATCTCAATGGGGCAGGAGATAGGAGTGACGCCATTGCAAATGGTCTCAGCCGTATCGGCTATCGCCAATGACGGCGTCCTCATGAAGCCCTATGTAGTCTCCGGCGTCAGTGATCAAAAGGGCCAGCCCGTGAAGGAAGTACTTCCTCAGGTCAGGCGCCGCGTGGTGTCTCCGGCCACGGCACGGACGCTGACAACCATTTTGGAAGGCGTTGTCGCCAGTGGAACGGGAACGAAAGCCGCAATTCCAGGATTTCGTGTCGCAGGGAAGACCGGGACGGCACAAAAAGTCGATCCACGGACCGGCGCTTACTCCAGCGTGTTGTCCGTCGGTTCCTTCGTCGGCTTCGTGCCGGCCCACGCTCCCCGTCTCGCGATGATTGTCGTCATCGATGAGCCGCAGGGCGAAGCCTGGGGTGGCGTTGTCGCGGCACCGGTCTTTCGTCGGGTCGGCGAGCAGGTGCTGACATATTTGGGTGTGCCTCGGGACGATCAAGTGAAGATCGCCATGGCGCGATAGCCAAACTGACGATGGAATCCCGATCGATGACGGTCATGCAGTTGCTGGCGGCGCTCAATGGCCAAGTGGCGATCATCGAACGGCACGGCGCATTGGACCGGTCGGTCACCTCGGTGACCGACGATTCCAGGGCAGTCGCCTCAGGCTGTCTGTTCGTCGCAGTCAAGGGGGAGCGTGTCGACGGGCACCGGTACGTGGCGCAAGCCATTCAGGCCGGAGCAGTTGCGATTGTCGGGCAAGAATCCGTTGATCGGGAATCGCTTCCCTTTGTGAAGGTCGCGGATTCACGCAAAGCTCTTGGTTTGATCGGCAGCCGTTTCCACGGTGATCCCTCGGCGCGGTTGACCATGATTGGTGTCACGGGGACCAACGGCAAGACGACAACTACCTATCTTTGCAAAGCCTTGCTCGAGGGCATGGATCGTCAGGTCGGCCTGATCGGTACCGTGGCCTACCAAATTGGAGCGGAAACGATTCCCGCTTCTCATACGACCCCCGGTGCACTCGAATTGCAAGGGCTGTTGGCAAAGATGAACCATGCACACATCGATAGCGTCGTCATGGAGGTGTCCTCGCATGCCTTGGCCATGGACCGGACCGCCGGGTGCGAATATGACGTCGCGGTCTTCACCAATCTGACACAGGATCATCTCGATTATCACCGGACGATGGAAGAGTACTTTCAAGCGAAGCTGCGGCTGTTTACGACGCTCGGCCAGGGGAAAAAAACTGGTCAACGGGCCATCGTTAATATGGATGATCCTCGAGGCGCTCAGGTACGTGCGGCCTGTCGAGTGCCGGTGTGGGGCTTTGCGGTCAAAGGCCGGGCTGACCTGCAGGCTGAGGACGTGCGTCTATCAATGAATGGATCCGCCTTCACCGCTGCAACGCCGGCCGGCGTCTTTCCGGTCGACAGTCGACTCGTCGGTGAACACAACGTGTACAACCTCCTGGGGGCCATTGGCGTCGCATTACACGCCGGCGCGACTTGCGATCAGGTGCGGGACGCCGTGGCGGGGTTGACCAACGTGCCTGGCCGCTTTGAGCGGGTCTCGGCCGGTCAGGATTTTACGGTCGTGGTGGATTATGCCCATACCGAAGACGCCCTCGTGCGCTTACTGACCGCCGCGCAAGCGGTGAAAACGCATCGGATCATCACGGTCTTCGGGTGCGGGGGCGATCGCGATCGCGGTAAGCGCCCTAAGATGGGGCGGGCCGCCGTTGAGTACAGCGATGTGGTCGTCCTGACTTCCGACAACCCGCGAACGGAAGATCCAATGGCAATTCTCCGAGAGGTGGAAGCCGGCGTTCGTGAGGCACTGCGGGCCCGCGCTCATGTGGAATACCATCTCATTGCAGACCGGCGAGAGGCCATTGTGTCGGCCGTGCGACTGGCCCGAGCGGGTGACATTGTCTTGATTGCCGGCAAGGGACATGAAGACTATCAGATCCTCGGCACAAAGAAGGTGCATTTCGACGATCGGGAAGTCGCACGTGAGGCGATTCAGCAATTGAGGAATTGCGCGTGACGGTGCATCCGGCAGGAAAAACCGAGCGAGGCGAAGAGGGGATGGGACTGTTTACGCTGGCTGAAATGCGTGAAGTCATCAGCGTCAAGGTGCTTGCAGGCGATCCCTCGCTTTTTTCGACCAAGCGGCGCATCCGAGGAATCAGCACCGATTCACGGTCGATCCACCGCGGCGATCTCTTTGTGGCCTTGCAAGGAGATCGATACGACGGTCATCAATTCGTCCAGGAGGTTCTGGCTAAGGGCGCGGCCGGTGCCATCGTTCATGACAGTTATCGATGGGAGGGAAAGCACACAAAAGCCATCGGCAGCCGTAACGAGCCATTTCTCTTTGGCGTCCAGGATCCACTATTTGCCTATCAGCAGCTGGCAACGCATCATCGAAGTCGTTTTTCGATTCCGGTCATCGCCGTCACGGGCAGCAACGGGAAAACGACGACGAAGGATATGGTCGCCAGCGTACTCGCTCAACGCTGGAGGACACTGAGGACCGAAGGCAACTACAACAACCGTATCGGCGTACCGTACACCTTGTTCCGCCTTACGGCCAGACATCAAGCCGCTGTGATCGAGATGGGCGTTGACCATCGGGGACAAACAACGCGCCTTTGTGAAATCGTCCATCCGACCATCGGGATCATTACTAATATTGGACCCGACCATTTGGAATTCTTCGGTGGCATGGAGGGATCGGCACAGGCCAAGGCGGAGCTGCTGGACATGCTGTCGCCCGACGGAACGGTGATTTTGAATGCGGACGACCCCTATTTCGATTATCTGGCCTCACGAGCGCATTGCCGTGTCGTCTCATTCGGATTATCTGAGAGGGCGCACGTTCGCGCGATTCATGTCACCTCCGACGCACGGAAAGGAACCAGGTTCGGGCTGCTGCTTCCCGGGAAGAGCCGTCCTACGTCCGTCGTCATCAAAGTACCAGGGTTGCATAATGTCACCAATGCCTTGGCCGCTGCCGCCATCGGATACTGCTTGAATTTCCCGGGCATCATGATCGCACAGGGCCTGGCGAAATTCCGTCCGGCTGCCATGCGATCCCAAATCGTGAGTCATCATGGGGTGCAGATCATCAATGATTGTTACAACGCCAATCCGGGTTCCATGAGAGCGGCCCTGCAGCTCCTGGGCGAGTGGACTCCGGCACGGGAACGGGTGGCGGTTCTAGGAGATATGTTGGAGCTTGGACGAGAGACCCTGAACATGCACCGCGAGGTCGGACGCTTTGTGGCGGGACAGTCGTTGTCTCGTTTGATCGTATGCGGAGAGTTGGGAAGAGAGATCGCCGCAGGTGCCAGACAGGGTGGGATGTCCAGTCAGGCCATCGTGGAGGTGGCCGATGCGGCGGCAGCCGCCGACCTTCTCAAGAAGTCCGTTCGCCGCGGAGATGTTGTTCTTGTCAAGGCCTCTCGCGGCATGCGGATGGAACAAATCGTGCAGGGATTGACCGGCATGAAAGCGGTGACGAAGCAGGCGTCATAGCGACGCGTCGGATCAGAGACGTAAGACGAGCATGCTGTACAACTGGTTGTATCCTCTCCATACGGAATACGGGTTCCTCAACGTCTTCCGGTATCTGAGCTTTCGAATCATCTATGCGGCCGTCACGGCCTTCCTTATTGCCTTTGTGCTCACGCCGTGGCTCATTCGGAAGTTGCAAGAGATCAAGCTCGGCCAGCAAATCCGTGACGACGGCCCGAAGCACCACCTTGCTAAGAGCGGTACGCCCACGATGGGAGGGCTGCTCATCATCTTTGCGGTCTTGCTTTCGACGCTGTTGTGGGCCGACATCACCAAACCATACGTGTGGCTGGTGATGATCGCCACCCTCGGGTTCGGCGCGATCGGATTTGCGGATGACTATCTGAAGTTCATCAAGGCTCAGTCCAAGGGACTGTCTCCCGCGCAGAAATTCACCGCACAGATCGGCGTGGCCTTGCTGATCGCTCTTGCCCTCTATTCCCTTCCCAGCTATTCCACGAAGTTGAACGTGCCATTCTTCAAGAATTTCACCCCCGACCTCGGGTGGTTCTACGTGGTGTTCGTGGTCCTGGTCATCGTCGGTAGTTCCAATGCCGTCAATCTGACGGATGGCCTCGATGGGCTGGCGATCGGACCGATCATGATTGCGGCGCTTGCCTACACGATTGTGGCCTATGTCGCCGGCCATCGGATCATGTCCGATTACCTCCTTATCCCTCATATCGAAGGCTCGGGAGAGATCGCCGTGTTTACCGCCGCGATCCTGGGATCGAGTCTGGGCTTTCTGTGGTTCAACACCTATCCGGCGTCGGTGTTCATGGGGGACGTCGGTTCGTTGCCGCTCGGCGCGGCCTTGGGCACGGTGGCCGTCATCAGCAAGCATGAACTGTTGCTCCTGATGGTCGGCGGGGTGTTCGTTATCGAGGCGGTCTCCGTCATCTTCCAGGTCGCGTCCTTCAAGTCTCGTGGAAAGCGCATTTTTCTCATGGCACCGATCCATCATCATTTCGAGATGAAGGGCTGGGAAGAGCCGAAGGTCGTCGTGCGCCTTTGGATCATTGCCATTCTGCTGGCGCTGTTGAGTCTCAGCACTCTGAAGTTACGGTGATGGGCATGGTTGAGGTCGATGAAGTGGATTTGTCTGGCGCTCATGTGACGGTGCTCGGACTTGCACGAAGCGGCATCGCCGCCTGCCATTTGCTCAGGGAGGCCGGGGCGCGCGTAACCGTAGCTGACCGGAAAGGCGAGGACGAGTTGGCTCCCGTGCTGAAGACCGTGGACCGCACTGAGGTTGAGGTCTCCTTGGGGGCGGACTATGAGCGTTCGCTGGAGCATGCCGACCTCGTGGTCATCAGCCCCGGAGTGCCATATCGCCTGGAGGCGCTCAATCGCGTGAGGGGACGTGGAGTGAAAGTCATCAGCGAACTCGAGCTGGCCTCCCGCTTTCTGTCCGCTCCCGTTCTTGCAGTGACCGGGACAAACGGAAAAAGCACCACGGTGACCTTGATCGGAAAGATGCTCGCCGAGCAGGGGAAACGGGCTTTTGTCGGCGGCAATCTGGGGACCGCGTTGAGCGAAGCCGCATGGACGTCATTGCAGGCGAAAAAGCAGGGAAAATCGGAGCCCTACGATTACGTGGCGGTGGAGGTGTCGAGTTTTCAGCTGGAGACGATTGAACGCTTCCGTCCTTGGGTGGCCTCGATCCTGAATGTGACGGTGGATCATCAGGACCGGTATGACTCCCTTGACGAATATCTCGCGGCCAAACGTCGGATTTTTGAAAATCAGACCAGTGACGATTTCGCGCTCTTCAATCTCGATGATGCGCGGGTGGCGATGTTACCGAGCACGGTGCGAGCCAAGCGGATCGGGTTTTCGAGACGGCAAGAAATCGGACGCGGCTTCGATGGAGGAACGTACCTTGATGGCGACCAGATTGTCACGACTGTCACAGGCCGGCGCCAGGAGATCTGCCGCACAAGCGATCTGAAAATTCTTGGTCATCACAACGTCGAAAACGTCATGGCTGCAGCGACCTATGCCGCGCTCTGGGGATGTCCAGTGGAGATGATTCGACGAGTCGCCACCACATTTCCTGGTCTCGAACATGCTTTGGAGCTGGTGAGGGAGCGGCGCGGCGTTCGTTTTGTGAATGACTCGAAGGGGACAAACGTCGATGCAACTTTAAAAGCCATAGAGGGTATTGATCGCCCGATTTGGTTGATTGCCGGCGGACGTGACAAGGGCGGGGATTTTTCCCGTCTGACAGAAATGGTCAGGCATCGCGTGAAGCATGCCATTTTAATTGGTGAAGCCGCGCCCTCTCTGAAGGCGGCTTGGGCGGGAGCGACGACCGTAAGTGAAGCGAAGTCCTTGCGGGAAGCAGTTGAGTGGGCAGCTCGCGAGGCGGCGGCCGGCGATGTCGTGTTGATGTCGCCGGCCTGCGCAAGTTTCGACATGTTCCGGGATTATCAGGACCGGGGGCGTCAATTTAAATCGGTCGTGCAGTCGCTGCCGGATTAGGATCGTCGTTCCAGGAGGAGTGTTGCTGAGCAATGGCGTCACGATCCGCAGGAACCCTGTCGTTGCCTTGGCCGACGAGCGGGCAACGATCGGGCCCCTCACGCGTCGCGATGGACCATGTGCTGCTCTTCGTGACGCTGACGCTCGCCTTGATAGGGTTAGTCATGGTCTTCAGCGCCAGCGCCATCGTGGCCGGCAATCGGTTTCAAGACCCGGAGTTTTTCTTGAAACGACAGATCGCCTGGCTGGGATTCAGCGTGCTGCTGATGCATCTGACGTCCAGGATCGACTATCAGATATGGAAGAAACTCTCGATTCCAATCCTCATCAGCATGATGGTGCTGCTCGTGCTGGTGCTGATCCCGTCGCTCGGCGTTGCGGCGAAGGGCGCACGGCGCTGGCTGCGATGGGGTGTCATTTCGATTCAACCGGCCGAAATGGTCAAGCTCGTGCTGGTGATTTATCTGGCCGCCTATCTAGCCAAGAAGGCGGACAAGCTGGACGGATTTCGGAGCGGGCTTCTGCCTGCGCTGATCGTCGTGGGACTCCTCAGCGGGCTCGTGTTACTGGAGCCGGATCTCGGCACCGTCGTCGTCATGGGCTTGGTAACCGTGTGTCTGCTCTTTTTGGGCGGTGCACGGATGACTCATTTGGCGGCGCTGGGGTTCTGCTCGATTCCGGTGATCCTGCTCCTCGTCCTTGGCTCCAGTTATCGCCGTCAACGGCTCCTGACGTTTTTGGCCCCCTGGAAGGACGCAGCAGATGCCGGGTTTCAGATTACGCAGTCATTTCTCGCGTTCGGCAGCGGCGGGCCGTTCGGAGTGGGGCTGGGCGAGGGCAAGCAGAAATTGTTCTTTTTGCCGGAAGCCCATACCGATTTCGTCTTGGCGCTGGTTGGGGAAGAGCTTGGTTTGGCCGGCACGGCCTCTGTGATCGTCCTCTTTGCCTTCTTCGTGTGGCGAGGGTTTTTCATCGCCTCCCGGGCGCGGATGCCGTTCGGCAGATACCTTGGCCTCGGCATCACGCTCTTGATCGGGATCCAGGCGCTGGTCAACGCGGCGGTGGTCACCGGGCTGTTGCCGACCAAGGGGTTGACGTTGCCCTTCGTCAGCTATGGCGGTTCGTCGCTGGTCGTGAGTTTCGCGGGCGTTGGAATGCTCTTGAGCATTTCACGAGATCGGCAGGGTGGCGGATCCAAAGGCGGACGGCGTGAGCCCGATCAGCGATGACGATCGTGATTGCAGCGGGAGGAACCGGGGGACATCTGTATCCGGCGATCGCGCTCGCGCGAGAGTTCCTGCGGCGCGACCCGATGACCAAAATCGTATTCGTCGGCACGACACGAGGGCTCGAGTCAAAGGTGCTGGCACACGAGGGATTTCAGTTAGCCTTGATTAGTGCGAAGCCGATCATGGGCAGAGGACTCATGGACATCCTCAAGGGGCTGTGGGCCATGCCCGTCAGTCTCTGGCAATGCCGAAACGTTCTGAAGGCCACGGGCGCCGGTCTGGTCATCGGTGTTGGAGGCTACACCAGTCCGATGATGGTCATGGCTGCGGCGTTGACGGGAGTGCCCCGTGTCATTCTTGAGCCCAATGCGCATCCCGGGCTCGCCAATAAGGTGGTAGGCCCTTTCGCTCAGCGTGTGTTCTTGGCGTTTACCTCCGCGGCCGGATCCTTTACCGCCGCCAAGGTCCGGGTCGTCGGCACCCCCATCAGAAAGGACTTTCTGACCTCAATGTCTCCCTCTTCGGCTGAGAATCCGGCGAGCCGTCATCATGTCCTCGTGTTCGGCGGAAGTCAGGGAGCCAAGGCGATCAACAGCGCAGCGATTGAGGGGCTCGTGCCGATCTTGAGGCGACGTCCTGAGATTAGCGTCACGCATCAGACCGGTGAATTGGATTACGGTCGGGTCAAGGAGGCCTACGAGCGCGCCGGCGTTGCCGTCGAGGTCACCCCGTTTCTTTATGACATGCCGACGGCGATCAATGCTGCGGGTGTGGTCGTGGCCCGGGCTGGGGCGATGACGGTCGCCGAAGTGACGGCCTGCGGCAAGCCGGCCATCCTGATTCCCTTGCCGACGGCGATCTATGACCATCAGACGAAAAACGCCAAAGTCATGCAAGACGCCGGCGCTGCGGTCGTCATCCCGCAGGCCGAGTTGAGCGGCGAGAGATTGGCGCATGCCGTGACAGGAATTCTCGACGACGCTGATAAGAGGCGAGCAATGGCTGCTGCGAGTCTGAGCTTGAGACGAATGGACGCGGCCGAGGCAATCGTCCGCGAATGCTATGCACTCATAGGAGACCAGGATGATGTCAACCATTCTCTTGGAGCGGCAGGAGTCTGATGGTGCCGGGCAACGCAACGGCGTTTCCCCGTCACCGCCTGCCGGAGGACTGAGGCGTACTTCGATGTTTCGTAAGACCCAACACATTCATCTGGTCGGGATCGGCGGAGCTGGCATGAGCGGCATTGCCGAGGTGCTGCTGACGCTCGGCTACAAAGTGAGCGGCTCCGACCTGCAGGCGTCAGACACGACCCGCCGGCTGGAGGAGTTAGGCGGTCGCATCTTCATCGGCCATCAGGATACGAATGTGGGGGAGGCGCAGGTGGTGGTCATTTCCTCCGCGGTGTCGTCACAGAATCCAGAGGTGCTGGCCGCCAAAGCAAGGCAGATTCCCGTGATCCCACGAGCAGAAATGCTGGCTGAGCTGATGCGGCTGAAATTCGGAGTGGCCATCGCCGGCGCGCACGGGAAGACTACGACAACATCGATGGTCGCCAATATTTTAGCCCAAGGCGGACTGGATCCGACGATGGTGATTGGCGGCAAGGTCAATGCCCTCGGGAGCCATGCACGGTTGGGACGGGGAGAACTCCTCGTCGCGGAGGCCGACGAGAGCGATGGCTCGTTTTTGCGGCTCTCTCCGACGATTGTGGCAGTGACCAATCTCGATCGGGAACATCTGGATCACTACGGCAGCATGGAACGCATCTATGAGAGCTTCTTGGAATTCATCAACAAGGTGCCGTTCTATGGTCTGGCGGTGCTCTGCGCTGACGACGCCCGGCTTCGAGCCCTGTTCCCCAAAATCGTTAAGCGATACTACACCTACGGCTTGTCCGAGCCGGACGGAATGGTTCCGGATTTTCGGGCGACTGAAATCGTGACCAAACAAGGCGGGTCGGAGTTCCGCGCATTTTTCCGCACCCGCAACCTGGGCCCCTTCCGGCTGTCCGTGCCCGGCGTTCATAACGTGTCGAATGCTCTGGCGGCGATTGCCATCGGCGTGGAATTGGATGTGCCGGTGGATCTCATTCGTAAGGCACTGGCGGCCTTTACGGGCGTTGAGCGACGTTTCCATTTGCGCGGGGAAGCGAACGGAATCATGGTCGTCGACGACTACGGCCACCATCCCACCGAAATCCGAGCGACCTTAGCGGCGGCCAAACAAGGCTGGCCCGATCGGCGCCTCATCGTGTTGTTTCAACCACACCGGTACACGAGAACGAGAGATTTGCTCGAGGAATTTTCCAATGCATTTGGCGATGCGGATCATCTCTTTCTGACCGAGATCTATGCAGCCAGCGAATTGCCGATTCCTGGGGTCTCCGGGTCCAAGCTTGCAGAGGCGATTCGTACGGCTGGCCATCCTCGCGTCTCGTTCATCGAACAGAAGGACCGGCTTGTGGAAGAAGTGTTTCCCCAGTTGAGGCCAGGCGATCTTGTCCTGACATTGGGAGCGGGAGACATCTGGAAGACAGGACCAGCATTACTCTCCAAGCTGGCCTCTGCCGCATGAGGCGATGAAGGTTGCGAAACGGCGAGCGAGAGGCATGCGTGCCGGATCTCGATTCGACAGGAAGGGCCTGGAGGCAGCGGTGGCAGGGCTTCGAGGCCGGGTTACGTTCGGCGCTGCGCTGCGGGCCTACACCTCCTTCAAGATCGGTGGGCCTGCGGATGCGCTTGTGGAACCGGCGGATGTCGACGATGTGCGGCGGCTGGTCGTCCAAGCGCATACGGCGAAAATTCCGCTGTTTGTGCTGGGGGGTACCAATCTGCTCATCAAGGACGGAGGAATCCGAGGCATCGTGGTCAGTCTTTCCAAGCTCCGCGCGATCCGTGAAGAAGCCGGTGCTGTGCTGTACGCCGAAGGAGGGGTCGGGATGCCGACGCTGATCGGGTACGCCATACGTCGGTCACTGGCCGGGTTGGAGTGGGCGGCCGGCATTCCGGGGACAGTCGGAGGATGTCTCGTGATGAATGCGGGGACACGGCTCGGTGAAATGAAGAACGCCGTGAAGGCCGTGCGGCTTGTGACGATGCAGGGCGACGTCCGAGATCTGCCGGCTTCAGCAATACGATTTCAATACCGCCGTGCCTGTCTGCCGAAAGGCATTGTGGTCGGGGTTTGGTTGCAATTGCGGCCAGGCACCAGTACCGACATTGCCCGAGTGGTCAAAGACTATCTCCATTACAGGAAGGACAGCCAGCCGCTGACGATGCCCAGCGCCGGCTGTGTGTTCAAGAATCCTCCTCGTGATTCCGCCGGCCGTCTGCTCGAAGCGGCAGGATTGAAGGGAATGCGCATCGGTGATGCCGAAGTCTCGACGAAGCACGGCAACTTCATCGTCAATCGAGGACATGCGAGTGCTGCCGACGTAATCAGTCTGATCCACAAGATCCGACGGGTGATCAAAGAAAAAACAGGTATCCGGCTGGATCTCGAACTCAAAATCGTCGGCGAGGCATAACAAGATGCCAGACAGACCGCTGCTGACAAAGGCTCGAATCGGCGTGTTGATGGGTGGACGATCCTCCGAGCGCGAGGTGTCGTTGCGTACCGGTACTGCCGTCCACCGAGCGTTATGCCGGCGCGGATATGACGCGGTCACCATTGATGTCGGGCCGACGCTGTTCCGGGATCTGCAGGACGAGAAGATCGCTGTCGCGTTTCTGGCACTGCACGGCCCAGGAGGAGAGGACGGATCGATTCAGGGATTTTTAGAAACCGTAGGTATCCCCTACACTGGGTCGGGTGTGCAGGCGAGTGCGGTCGGCATGCACAAGGTCACGACGAAAACGGTCCTCGCCGCCCATGAGATTCCCGTGCCGGCCGGTATCGTCATCAGACGCGGGGAAAAGGTCTCGCGCGCGCAAGCCTTGCGGTCAGCCAAGCTCCGATGGCCCGTCGTCGTGAAGCCGGCGTCCGAAGGGTCCACGATTGGCATCACGATCGTGAAAGAACCGGCTCAATGGGATCAGGCCCTGGCATTGGCTCACCAGTACGATCGTGATGCCTTAGTTGAAGCCTACATTCCAGGCCATGAAGTCACTGTCTCACTGCTGGGTCGGAAGGAGGAGGCTCCTCTGGCGCTACCAGCCGTCGAAATCGTGGCTCCTGAGGGCTTCTACGATTTTTCTGCAAAATATGAAAGGGGGAAGACCCAATATTTATGCCCAGCGCCGCTGTCCGCTGCCATCACCAAGCACATCCGCAATCTCGCTCTTAAGACATACGATGTCTTGGGGTGCGCCGGGGCTGCCCGTGTGGACTTTCGCGTGACTCCGCGCGGGCGACCGTTCGTGCTTGAGATTAATACGGTCCCCGGCATGACCGAGACGAGCCTGTTGCCGATGGCGGCTGCGCAGGCGGGTATCGACTATGAGGAACTGACCGAGCGAATCCTCGAATCCGCGGTGGCAAGAATGAGAACGACGGGACAGGCCGCATGAGAAATCTATTTTGCCGGCGACCCGCCAAAGCGGTCGGCTATCGGAGCAATCAGTGGAAGGGTGCCCGTGCCATGCAGTCCAAGACTCGTGCGCAGCAAACCCAGCGGTCCCACTTGGCGGCTCGATGCTGCAGTGCGCTGCGTCTCTCCGGATGGTTACTCGCGCTGGTGGCGGTGGGCTGGACGACGGTCGCATCGGCGCGTCAGCTCGGTCCATTGCTTCAGCGAGGTCTCGAGATACGGGACGTGTTTGTCGAAGGGATGCATCAAGTCACTAGACAGGAAGTGCTTGACCGGTTGGCGCTCAAGAAAGGGATCGCACAGCACCAAGTCAGTTTGACCTATCTCGCCGAACGGGTGCGGAGCCACCCCTGGATCAAGGAAGCAATGGTGGAGCGGTTGCCGCTGCATGCCCTGCGGGTGACGATTGTCGAACGGAAACCGGCGGCCATTGCGCGAACCGGGTCGGAACAGCTCGTGACCGACGAGGAGGGTGTCGTCCTTGCACGCCTTGGCACCCAGGATCAGACGAGCTTGCCTCTCTTGGTCGGTCTCGACGGTACACTCCTGACGCAAGGCGACGCCCGCATGAGGCAGCGGCTCCGGTCGACGATCGAGTTGGCCAAATCAATGGCCGAAACAATGGAGGGCCGAATTGAAATCAATCTCAGCCATCCGGCCAATCTCGTTGCATCGGCGAAAGGCGTGCGGTTTCATTTTGGGAGTGATGCGCTCAAGGAGCAATGGGAGCGATTCATGAAAGTGAAAGCGGCATACAAGATGCCGACGTTTGAAGGGCGAAAGCACGAAGGCCAGGAGGTGGATCTGCGATACGACAATCGGGTGATCGTGCGGGAGAGGGGGTGAGGCTGTGGCGAAACGTGAACAAATCCTCGTGGGATTGGATATCGGCACCACGAAGATCTGCGCCATCGTGTCGGAGGTCACGGAGGACGGCACATTGAACATTATTGGCGTGGGCTCGAGTCCATCTCGAGGGCTTCGCAAAGGTGTGGTCGTGGATATCGAGAGCACCGTCGAATCGATCAAGAAGGCGGTCGAGGAAGCGGAGTTGATGGCAGCGGTGCAGATCAATTCTGTCTACACCGGGATCGCCGGCAGTCATATCTCAGCCGAAAACTGCAAAGGAGTCGTCGCACTCAAAAAAAGCGAGGTCACTCGCGATGACATCCATCGTGCCATCGAAAGTGCCAGGACGCTCGCCGTCATCCCGCATGAGCGCCGCATCCTCCATGTTCTCCCGCGTGAGTTCATGGTGGATGGACAGGAGGGAGTCAGAGAGCCGTTGGGACTCTCGGGCAATCGCCTGGAGGTGAACGTACACGTCATCACAGGCGCCGTCACGTCGGCTCAGAACATCATCAAAAGCGTCAACCGCGCCGGCCTCGACGTCGTCGACATTATCCTGCAGCCCCTGGCCTCCAGCGAGGCGGTCCTCAGCCAGGAAGAACGAGATCTCGGTGTCGCGATGGTGGACCTGGGAGGGGGTACAACGGACTTGGCCATCTATCTGGATGGAAGCATCCGGCATTCAGCAGTTCTGCCGATCGGCGGCCAGAACTTGACGAAGGATCTTGCCATTGGGCTCCTCACCTCCCAAACAGAAGCCGAAAAGATCAAGGTGCAACATGGCGTGACAAGGACCGACCTGGTGCAGGGCCACGAGACAGTGGACGTGCCCTCCGTCGGTGATCGCCCCGCACGAACGTTTTCTCGGCGTGACATCGCCGAAATTTTGGAACCGCGTGTCGAAGAGATGTTCGAACTGGTTCGACGTGAGATCACACGTGCCGGGTATGAAGGGATGTTGGGAGCAGGAGTCGTCGTCACCGGCGGCACATCATTGTTGGAAGGCATGCCTGACGCGGCCGAACATGTCCTCAATCTTCCGGCCCGCCGAGGCGTGCCCAGCGGCATCGGCGGCCTACGAGATATTGTCAGTAATCCCATGCATGCCACCGGAGTTGGATTACTGCTTCATGCGCGGCGTCATACGGAAGAGACCGTCGCGGCCGGGCTCAGAAGCGGGAGGCCGATCGGCCGGATGTTGGATCGAATGAAGTCGTGGATGTTCGAGTTCTTCTAACTTAACCGGCGCGCGGCATCGCCTCGCGCCAAGGGAGGTGCCCTGATGTTCTCATTCCAAGAAGATTGTCTGTCGCCTGTCCGCATTAAAGTGATTGGTGTGGGTGGCGCGGGATGCAATGCCGTGAACACGATGATCACGTCGGGCCTGGCCCGCGTCGACTTTATCGCGGCCAACACGGACCTTCAGGCCTTGGATCGCTCGCGAGCGGCGTACAAGGTTCAACTCGGCCCGGAGCGGACGAGGGGATTGGGAGCAGGAGCCAAGCCGGAAATCGGCAAGGAATCGGCGCTGGAAAGCAAGGATCAGATTCGGGAATGTCTCGAAGGTGCCGACTTGGTCTTTGTCACAGCGGGAATGGGAGGGGGAACCGGAACCGGTGCCGCGCCGATCGTGGCCAGCATTGCCAGGGAACTCGGGATTTTAACCGTCGGTGTCGTCACAAAGCCATTTTCCTACGAAGGGCATCGGCGAATGACGCATGCCGATGAAGGAATCCGAGATCTGAGGCGGCATGTCGATACACTGTTGGTGATTCCCAATCAACGCTTGCTCGGCATTGTGGATAAAGCCACGCCCTTGCTCGAAGCCTTCAAAGTCGCCGACGACGTGTTGCGCCAGGCGATTCAAGGGATTGCGGATGTGATCACGACGACCGGACACGTCAATGTGGATTTTGCGGACGTACGCACGGTGATGTCCCACACCGGGCGGGCGGTGATGGGCATGGGCGTTTCGAGGGGGAACAATCGCGCGATCGAGGCGGCGCAGAAAGCCATTTGCAGCCCGTTGCTCGAAGAAGGCAGCGTCGAAGGTGCACGCGGTGTGCTCCTGAACATCACCGGCGGTCCGAACATGTCCTTGCATGAGATCGAAGAGGCGGCTTCTATCATCCAGCAGGCGGCGGATGCCGAGGCCAATATCATCGTCGGCCAGGTGATCAATCCGGACATGGGTGACGATCTTGTCGTCACCGTCATCGCCACGGGGTTCGAGCGGGACGATCAACCCGCGCCGGTGGGCGTGGCCGCGCCTCGCACGGTCCGCGCTGCTCAGCAAGCCCTCAACGGCGTCGGAGCCGTGGTGGCTGACCGGCCCCGCAAGGACCTCGACCGGCCGACCTACCTACGGCGGATGGGTGAGCAACGCGAGTCCATGGAACGCCTCGCCGTCATCGCCGACGACGAGTGGGACGTGCCGACGTTCTTGCGAAAGCAAACTGACTGATCCGGTAGGATCGGGTGGGAGGATCCAGTAATGGCACCCGTCATTACCGTGCCCGCGTTCGGATCGGCGCACGAAGGCGTCCGGCATTTCTTTGGCACCAGGCACCACGCGCCGATGCCTTATGAAACCGGTGTGCCGGCGTCGGATGTTCGGAACCGTAGCTGGATGTTGTCCGTAAGGCAGGTGCACGGGACCGACGCCTTGATCGTTGACCGGCCGGTGACAGCAGCCGATCGTTTCGAAGGCGGATGGGATGCGTTAGTCACCGATCAGCCGGGGGTGACGGTGGTGGTGCGAACGGCGGATTGTGTGCCTGTGCTCGTCTACGATCGACGACGAAGAGCCGTCGCCGCCATCCATGCCGGCTGGCGAGGAGCCTTGGCCGGTATCGTGCCGAAGACGATTGAATTGATGGCCGCGAGATTCGCCATCCAGACAGGCGATCTCCGTGTCAGCATTGGTCCATCGGCAGGACCCTGTTGTTATGAGGTTGATCATGCGGTGCTCGAACCGTTGCGCCGTGACAGGGCGGACTGGCCTTCGCTGCTTCGTCAAGACCGCGGCACCAACGCGCGATTGGATTTAAAGGCGCTCGTGCGGCGCCAGACCGCGGAAATGGGGATCCCCGAGCAACAGATCACGGTCGTCAATGTCTGTACGATCTGTCATCCTGCGCTCTTTTATTCCTATCGTCGCGAGGGACGTGTGAACGGGACGATGCTCAATGGAATCACGTTGGTGTCTCGCCGGTAGCCGCGCCCCGAGCGATTTCGGTACAATACACGATTCGCGGGAAATGGCGGGCTCGTTCGGGCGAAGATGCATGTCGAAGTCGATGGCTCAATCAGGGATCGTCTCACATTGGTGTACGATCAGATCCGACGCGCATTACGTGAGTCGGGCCGTGACGAGGGGGAGGTGCGGTTGGTCGCGGCGACGAAGTCGGTCCCGGTCGAGCGCATCCGCGAAGCCATTGCCGCGGGGCTGCGGATTGCCGGTGAAAACCGTTTGCAGGAAGCGCTTCCCAAGATCGAGGCGTTAAAGAAAGAGGGCATCACCTGGCATTTCATCGGTCAGCTTCAACGGCGAAAAGTCCGGGCGGTGGTTGGAGTCTTCGACCTGATTCATTCTGTCGACAGCCTGGAATTGGCCACGGAGATCGATCACCGGGCTGCCGCAGCAGGAATACGACAGAACATTCTGCTTGAGATCAATCTGGGCGCAGAACCCAGCAAAGCGGGGTTTTTAGAAAAGAAACTTGAGGAGGCCTTTCCCCAACTGGCGGCACTGAAGCATGTGGCAATCCAAGGGCTTATGGCCATCCCTCCAGTAGTCCGAGATGCGGAGCAATCACGACCGCATTTCCGCCGCCTGCGGCACCTGTCGGCGCTATTGATGCGACAGGGAATTCCTGGAATCTCATTAACGGAACTCTCTATGGGCATGTCGAGCGATTACGTGGAGGCGATTCAGGAGGGTGCCACGCTCATTCGTCTCGGCACGGTAATCTTCGGAGGGCGGCGTGGCTAGTCCCTTGACGAAGAAGCTGGCGTTCGTGGGCGGCGGGCAGATGGCCGAAGCGATCATCGGCGGCCTGCTGGCAGGAAGTGTCTGCCCTTCGGAAGGGCTCTGGGCGACCGATCCGGTGCCCGCTCGCTGCGATCGATTGAAAAGCCAGTTTGCAGTGCGCGTGGGATCAGATAATCGTCAGGCCGTAGCGTGGGCGGATGTCGTGATACTTGCGGTGAAACCGCAGGTTTTGCCGGAGGTGTTGAAAGAGGTCGGCGCAGATCTCAACCGCGTGCTGCTCATCTCGATCGCGGCGGGCGTCACGATTCAAGCCATCATGAACCAGGCCCCAGGTGCAAGGCGCGTTATCCGTGCCATGCCCAACATGCCCGCCCTGGTGCGGGAAGGCATGACTGCGCTGGCCTGGAGCGGCGCACTCGCCGAAGAGGATAAGGCCATTGCCCGTGCCGTCTTTCAAGCGGTGGGACGGGTCATCCCCATTGAGGAGCGTCTCATGGACGCGGTAACCGGTCTCAGCGGCAGCGGCCCGGCCTACGTATTCCAAGCGATCGAAGCGCTGGCAGACGGAGGCGTGAAAATGGGACTGCCCCGTCAGACAGCGGAGATCCTGGCTGCGCAAACGGTGCTCGGGGCGGCGAAAATGGTCCTTGAATCGGGCGACCATCCGGCGAAGCTCAAAGACCGTGTGGCGTCGCCTGGCGGTACCACGATCGCAGGCCTGCATCGGCTTGAAGAGGGCCGGTTCCGTGCTACACTGATGGCGGCTGTCGAAGCGGCCACCAAGCGCTCACAGGAGCTTGCGCGCTGATGTTTGTGATGAGTAACGTGCTGCAGGCATTGGCCACCATCCTGGATACCGTTCTCTGGCTGTACATGTGGGTCATCATTGCCAGGGCCCTGATTTCATGGGTCAATCCCGATCCCTGGAATCCGATTGTGCAGTTCTTGGAACGCGTCACGGAGCCGGTGCTTGCGCCGATTCGCCGATGGATTGGATGGAGAATGGGCATCGATCTCTCGCCGATCATTGCCATACTCATCATCAGTTTTTTGCAGATCGCCCTCGTCAAAACGCTGAGCGATCTCGCACATCAGATGAATTGACTTGAAAGGGGGCGCCATGAAAATCACACCGCTGGATATTCAACAGATGGTCTTCAAGACCGGCTTTCGAGGCTACGACAAAGAAGAAGTCAATCGCTTTCTGGAAGAGATCGCCGAGACTGTCGAAGAGCTGAATCGTGAGAATGCGGTGCAGCGCGAAAAAATTGTGTTCCTCGAGCAGCAACTGACGGAATTGAAGCGCACGGAGGCCACACTGTCCAATACGCTCGTGTCCGCCCAGTCGCTCGCTGAGGATGTGAAGCGGAGTGCACAGCGTGAGTCGGAGCTTGTTATCAAGGAAGCCGAGCTGAAGGCGGGTGAAATGATCCGTCAGGCCCGGGTGGAACTCACCAATACCCAGCGGGATCTTTCGGCGCTGCAGAAGCAGCGGCTGCTGATGGTGGAGCGGCTGCGGGCGACCTTACGCACCTTCGAGCGCATGTTGGAAGTCGAAGAACAGGAGGCCTTCCACGACGGGGCAACCCATGCCGAACACAAGCTGGAAGGAGAGTCGAGCCCGGCCTTGTAACCAGGTGACGGACTCTTCCTCTCGGCCTCTTTCTACTCACTGCCGCCTATGCCGGCCGCAGGCATAATCCACCGATTCCTCGACAGCGCGCTGTTTTCAGATGAATGACACGGCCGTCATCCAAGCCGCCATGAATCAGGCTGTTCAGGACGGCGTCTTTCCCGGGGGTGTGTTAGCAGCGCGATGGGAGGGCGAAATCAAACTCCTCGTCACCGCCGGATCACTTTCTACAGCACCGGGGTCTCAGCCCGTGCAAGCATCCACGATCTACGATCTGGCCTCGTTGACCAAGCCGCTTGCCACTGCCACGTCGATTCTCTTGTTAGTGCAAGCGGGACAGCTCGAACTCGATGGGGTCCTGGGAAATGTGCTCGTCGAGCTGAAAGGAACGCCCATCGGTTCAGCTACAGCGCGCGATTTGCTGACACATCGGTCGGGGCTGCCTGGATGGCGCCCGCTCTACGAACGGCTGATTGCTGAAGGGGTGGCATGGGGTCGAGAAGAACCGAGCGTCGTCCGGCAGGCGGTTATGCGTCTCATCAGAGATGAACCGCTGGTCTCGACAATCGGAGAGCAAGCCCTGTACAGCGATCTTGGATTCATGCTGCTAGGAATTGCCGTTGAGCGCGTGAGCGGCCGGTTGTTGGATGAATATTTTCATCAGGCCGTGGCGCTCCCGCTAAACGCAGCCCCGCTGTTTTTCAACCGTGCGGCGCCAGCGGGATCTGCCTCTCAAGTCAGTCAATTGAGTTTCAGAATCGCGCCAACGGAATGGGATGAATGGCGAAGACGCCATTTGAAAGGAGAAGTGCATGATGAAAATGCCGCGGCGATGGGAGGTGTCGCAGGCCATGCCGGCTTATTCGGGACGGCGGAATCTGTCTTAGCGGTCTCGGGGGCCTGGCTGACTGCCTACCACGACGATCGATCATTCCTTGACCGGCATCTTGTTCGCCAGTTCACCACAAAGCAATCACAGCCTCAGCAATCGAGTTGGGTGCTGGGCTGGGATACGCCGACCGTCCCTTCTTCCTCTGGAACTCATTTCTCCCGCGAGTCATTCGGTCATCTCGGATTTACCGGCACCTCTTTATGGATCGATCCGCAACGAAGGCTGGAAGTGGTGTTGCTCACCAACCGCGTACATCCCTCCCGAAAGAACGACTCTATACGAGCGTTCCGTCCTTTCATCCATGATCTCGTCTATCAGGCGATGACGCGTGCGTAGTGTCAGGATGGATCTGGATATTCAATCCAGGTTTCTTTTTCCGCGAGGTACTTGGTGCCCTTGAAATTGGCCCTGGTTCTGAGGTGAGTGAAACCAAGTGCGTGAAGTTTCTGGACCAGTTCCGTGACGGCGGCTGCGATCGTGGGATGCGACTGGCCTTCTACGGTCAGCGCCTCATACATGACTTTCGCCGCGTAGCCGGAGGATGTGCGATTGACGAGAACCGCCCGGTTGAAATAGCGCTCGCTCGGATCGACTCCCTCCAACTGATGTTTCTCGACGAGTCCGTCTCTTTTGAAGAGCGAAGCCAGAACATTCATCGACCCCTCCGTGCTCACGCGGAGTCCGCAGTATAGGCACATCCGAAGCTGACTGCAAGCCGTTGACTTCATTGCAGGTCCCACCTATTATTCCGTGCTCGTCGCGGTGCCGCGTGTGGCATGAATATTCCCAACAGCCTCACTATCCTTCGCATATTATTGATTCCGATTTATGTGGGCTTATTGGTTTACGAGCGGTTCGATGCCGCAATGGGGGTGTTAGTCCTGGCCGGTGTGACCGATGCGCTTGATGGAACCATTGCGCGAGCCGCAAATCAACGGACGCGTTTGGGCGCTTTTCTCGACCCGTTGGCGGATAAACTGCTTCTCACGTCCGGATTCATCACGCTGTCCAGCATCCATCTCATTCCTTCGTGGGTCACCATCGTCGTCGTGAGCCGGGATGTCATGCTGCTGCTGGGAACAGCGGTCGCACAGTTTAGCGAATCCAATATCAACATTGCGCCCACGATTCTCGGAAAGGGCGCGACGTTTTTCCAGCTTGCCTATGTCCTGCTCGTGATTCTCCTGAGCTCGCGACAAATGGATCTGTCCTTACTCACCCCGCTGTTGGTTGTCATGGTAGCCTTGACGGTCTCCTCCGGCTGTCATTATCTCTATCGTGGCTATCGGTCTGTCGGAGCATCCCCTTCCTGAGCCCTGCGCGCGTTCTTCAATGCCATCCCCGTTTGCATACGCATAGATTCTGCATTTGTTTGACAGGGTTTCAGGTCGCCAGTAGACTCGCCAAGTAGGTAATTCTGCCAACAAAACTGACGGAGCCTCGAAGAGGAAGAGCGACCCATGGCGACATTTGCCTATGTCGGGCGGACACGATCCGGAGCGGTGAAAAAAGGGGAATTGTCCGCCAAGAGTAAAGACGAGGCGGTCGACCAGCTTCGCAAACAAAGCGTCGTCGTCACGAGTCTTGAGGAGAAAACGGGCGGTGGACTCAAGCTCAGTTTCGGCACCGGATTGACCGACAAGGATCTTGTCGTCTTCACGAGACAATTCGGCACCATGATCAACGCCGGCCTGCCGCTCGTGCAATGCCTGGAGATTCTGTCTACACAGTCGGAAAACAAGGTCTTGCGGGAAACTGTCGCCGATGTGAGGGGACAGGTGGAAGCCGGTTCGACTTTTTCGGACGCGCTGCGAAAACATCCCAAAATCTTCGATGACCTCTATGTGAACATGGTGCATGCCGGCGAAGTCGGCGGTCTCCTTGACACCATTTTGACCCGCCTGGCCAAGCACATTGAAAAAGCGATGAAGCTGAAGGGACAGATCAAATCCGCCATGATCTATCCCTCGGCGATTCTCGGCGTGGCGGGCATCGTCATCACCGTCTTGATGATCTTCGTCATCCCCATTTTCGCACAAATGTTCAACGAGCTCTCCGGCGGAAAGGTCGGCTTGCCGGGCCCCACGCAGCTTGTGATCGATATCAGCAACGCCTTTCAATCGCTTTGGTACATCGGATTAGGCCTTATGGTGGGCGCGGTCATGCTGGTCAAGAAATACTACGCGACGCCTAAGGGGAGAATGGCCATCGATAAGTTCCTGCTAAAGACGCCGATCTTTGGCGATCTCATTCGAAAGGCGTCCGTGGCGAAATTCACACGCACGCTAGGAACTCTGCTCTCGAGCGGTGTTCCGTTATTGGACGGCTTGTCCATCTGTGCGAAAACCTCTGGCAACAAGGTCATTGAAGAGGCACTGTTAAATGCGCGGGTCAGCATCAGCGGGGGCAAGACCATTGCCGACCCCCTGACCGCAAGCCAAGTGTTTCCCAAGATGGTCACCCACATGATTGCCGTCGGAGAATCCACTGGCGCGCTGGACGCTATGTTGGGAAAGATCGCCGATTTCTATGAGGATGAAGTCGATCAAGCCGTCGCCTCACTGACGTCACTGCTGGAACCGATGATGATGGTATTCCTAGGCGTCGTGATCGGGTTCATTGTTATCGCGATGTATCTGCCCATCTTCAAGATGGCATCCGCAATTGGCTAGGCCGTTCCCGCCGTACGAAGGGCTCCTTCAATGCCTCACCCACTGGGGTGAGCATCTTTTCAACGCGACAATTCATGGACGCGTTACGGGCTAGACTGCATTGGTTGATGGGGCTGAGGGTGACGTTCGTCACCTTGATGCTCGGCGTGTCCCTTGTTTTCGAAGCAGCCGGTGAGCGTGAAGAAACCTTCTACGCGCTTATCGTCCTGACCTACGCCCTCACGATCCCATCTGCACTGCTGCTTCGTGCTCTCAAGACGTCGTCCGCCCTCAAGGCATTTTTTGGGACGCAAGTCGGCATCGATTTCCTGCTGGAAACCATTCTGGTGGCCCGCACCGGCGGCGTGGAGAGCCCTTTTGCGGTGCTCTATGTCATCACGGTGGCCGTTGCCAGCTTGATTCCGCAGCGCCGCGTCGGACTGTTTGCCGCCTGTACCTCCATCATCGTGTTCGGCGTCGTCACAAACGCGCAACTCTACGGATTGGCCCCAACCTGGTCTGGCCAGATGAGCCATGTCAGCGCGGCGGAGATGCTTCAAACCTTCGGCGTCTATGCCCTAGCGTTGCTCGTTGTCGGGCTGTTAGGCGGAACCCTGGCGGATCAACTCTCGCGCGCCGATCAAACGCTGCGTGAGAAAGAGCAGGGACTCAACCGGCTCCAGGCCTTTCACGAAAACATCGTCCGCAGCATCAGTAGCGGGGTATTTACGGCCGACGCGCTGGGTGCGATCACTTCATTCAATCCCGCTGCTCAGGAAGTGACGGGATATTCGCTCACGCAAGTTCTCGGACGGTCTTGGCGCGACATCTTTAATTGGCATCCGAACCTGCTTTCGGATGACGGGTCATCAGAGGGAATGCCCCCCATGACGCGGTTTGAAGTGGAATGCAAGGGTGCCAACGGCAACCGGCTCGTGCTCGGCATGACCGTCTCACCGCTGCACGAGCAGGAGGAGCCGCATGGATTGGTCGGAGTGTTTAAGGACCTCACCCAGATTAGAGACCTGGAAGAAGAAATGCGGCGCAAAGAATGGTTGGCTAATCTTGGCGAGATGTCCGCGGGCATGGCGCACGAAATCCGGAACCCGTTGGGGGCGTTGGCCGGTGCCATGCAGATGTTACGCAAGGACGCGACTGCCGATGCTACCGACCGACGGCTGATGGATATCGCCGTCCGCGAAGCGACGAGACTCGACGCCATCATCACCGAATTTCTACAGTATGCAAGGCCGCCCGCGCTCGACTTAGCCGAGCACGATATAAACAAAATTCTTGCCGAGACGTTGGATCTAGTACAACATGAAGCCCGGAAGAGAAAACGGGTGACCATCGCCACGTCATTGGCCGGCAGCTCCCTCGTGGCCCAAGTGGACCAAAATCAGATGCGGCAAGTGTTTTGGAATCTCGCCACAAACGCCTTTGATGCCATGCCCGACGGCGGGAAACTGACGATCACCACGGGCTGCCGTCGGATCGATGCGGCGGGGCGCAAAGGCGACGTCGTTGAGATCGGCTTTCACGACACGGGGGAGGGCATCGCCCCAGCGAATCTCGACAAAATCTTTCTACCGTTTTTCACGACCAAAAAAGAAGGCTCGGGCTTAGGCCTCGCCGCCGTGCATCGCATCGTGGATCTGCATGGCGGCTGGATCAAAGTGGAGAGCCAGCCACAGCAAGGGACCCGCTTCGTCGTGTGTCTGCCCCGTTCGGGTGACGATGGGATGCGGCTGTGGCATGAGGGACGAACGCCGTGGAAAAGATCCTAGTCGTCGATGATGAGAAGAGCCTGCGCGAAGTCATGAGCATCATGCTCAAGCGTGCGGGATATGACGTCACGGAAGCCTCCGATGGAGACCAAGCGATCGGCCAGGTCAATAAAGAAATCTACGACCTCGTGATCACCGATCTCCGCATGCCCAAAGCCGACGGGATGGACGTCCTCAAAGCGGTGAAATCCTTATCGCCGGAAACGGTGGTCCTGGTTGTGACGGCCTTTGGCACCGCCGATTCGGCCGTGGAGGCGATGAAGCAAGGCGCCTACGACTATCTCACCAAGCCCTTCCAGATCGACGAAGTCCAACTCATCATTCGCAACGCTCTTGAGAAGCGCCGTCTGTCCACAGAGAACATGCTGCTCAAGCGTGAAATCGCCAGCCAATCATCGTTTGCGCAGATCGTCGGGCAGAGCGAGGCCATGCAAAAGGTTTTCGATGTCGTTCGCAAGGTGGCTGATTCGAAGAGCAACGTGCTGATCTGCGGTGAAAGCGGCACCGGGAAAGAACTGGTCGCCCGTGCGATTCACTACAACAGTGTCCGCAGTACCATGCCGTTTGTCGCTGTGAATTGCAGCGCCGTTCCTGAGACGTTGCTCGAGAGTGAACTCTTCGGTCATATGAAAGGCTCCTTCACCGGCGCCGTCGCGAACAAAGCGGGTTTGTTCGAAATCGCCAACGGCGGAACCATCTTCCTGGACGAAATCGGCGATACGACACCGACCATCCAAGTCAAGCTGTTGCGCGTGATCCAAGAGCGTGAATTCCGGCGCGTCGGCGGCAACCAAGACATGAAGGTTGATGTGCGCGTGATTGCCGCGACGAACCGCGATCTTGAAAAAGCGGTCGCCGACGGATCATTCAGAGAAGACCTCTACTATCGCCTCGATGTCATTCCCATCCGGCTCCCGCCGCTCCGACTTCGAGCCGGGGATATCCCGCTGCTTGTCGCACATTTTTTGCAGAAATTCGCCCAAGAAAGCGGAAAGGCGGCGCCGAGTCTCACGCCGGAAGCGATGCATGTTCTCTTGGGACACGAGTGGCGAGGCAACGTCCGCGAACTGGAGAATTTGATCGAACGCGTTGTCGCCTTTTCGATGGGTGCCTCGGTCAACGACACGGACATCCGCGGCTGGCTGCATCATGCCGTCACGCCTCAGCAGTCGCAAGGCGTGCCCTCTGATCTGCCGGAAGAAGGCCTGGATCTGGAAGGCCTCATCAACGGCATCGAGAAGGATCTCCTGATGAAAGCGTTGGAACGCTCCAAATGGGTGAAGAAGAAAGCGGCCCGCCTGCTCAGGCTCAATACCCGTTCGTTCCGGTACCGGTTGGAGAAGTATGCTATAAAAGGAGGCCGTGACTAACGGTCAGTCAGCACCCGCTCCTCCAGACGGATCCATCACCGTTCGCGCTCCCGCCAAGGTCAATCTGATTCTTCGCATTTTAGATCGACGCCCCGATGGCTATCACAACCTCTGGTCGATCATGCACACGGTCGCGCTTGAAGACGAGGTGATCATGCGTGTGACTTCATCCTCCGGCGGGATCACCCTGACCTGTGATCACGAGGGGTTGTCTGTCGACGACACCAATCTTGTCTGGAAGGCGGCTTCAGCAGTTCTCAGTCAAGCGGGGCGGCCTGTCGGGCTCGAGATCGAGCTTCGCAAGCGGATCCCAATGGGAGGTGGGCTCGGCGGGGGCAGCAGTGATGCAGCAGCCACGATCCTTGGTCTCAACAAATTGTTGACGCTAGGATGGTCGACCACAAAAATGGGGGAAGTCGGTCAGGTGCTAGGCAGTGATGTCCCGTTTTTTCTGTATGCGCCGTCGGCGATCGTGTCGGGTCGCGGCGACCAAGTGCGAGCGGTCACCATCGAAGGTGAACGCTGGGTCGTCCTGGCCAAGCCGTCGTTTGGAATCGAGACAAAATGGGCGTATCAGGAGCTGGCACGAATCAAAAGAGGGGTGTGCCCATTGTCGACAGATCATGTGGAGCTCGATCACCGGGATCGGATGCCTTGGAGTCAGCTGGTCGCCAACGCCGAAAATGACTTTGAGTTGCCGGTATTCGCGAGGCATTCTCTTCTTCAAGAGATCAAGCGCACGCTGCTGGGTCTGGGCGCTCAAGTAGCCCTCCTGTCCGGGAGCGGTGCCACGGTGTTCGGCCTCTTCGAAATGGAATCCACGGCTCGCCGCGCCGGAGCTCAGCTGGCGCAGGACCGGGCGCTCAACGTCTTCGTCGTTCCGACGTGTTCGGGGCCGCTCTGGACCTCGTAGTCCAGCGACCATGACGGGCATTTGGTTGACAAGCCTCCCTGATTTCCGTTACAGTTCGATCCCTTAGCAGGCTTCCTCAACAGCGCGCAGCGAATGACGGTGGCGGGTTCGAGACTACGCCTACCGACGCCCGCCGTCGAGACGAACCACGTACGAGCAGCACTTCCTGTTCCAGGTACGGAGAATTAGTCGAGGGATCCATGAGCAGAGAATTGATGATTTTCTCTGGTAATGCGAATCTCGCCCTCGCTCACGAGATTTGCGCCTATCTTGGCGTGAAGCTCGGTGAGGCGACGGTGTCATCGTTCAGCGACGGGGAAATCCGCATCAAAATTGAAGAAAACGTGCGCGGTGCGGATGTCTACGTCGTGCAATCCACCTGCTGCCCCGTGAACGATTCCTTGATGGAATTGCTCATCATGATCGACGCTTTGAAGCGCTCCTCGGCCTATCGGATCACCGCTGTCATGCCGTATTTCGGCTATGCCAGGCAGGACCGGAAGGACCAGCCGCGGGTGCCGATCACCGCGAAACTCGTTGCAGATCTCATCACGACCGCGGGGTCAGACCGGGTCCTGACCATGGACCTGCATGCCGGGCAAATTCAGGGATTTTTCAACGTGCCGGTGGACCATCTCTATGCCTTGCCCGTGCTGCTCGATTACATCACGAAGAAGAAGATCGGCGACCTGGTGATCGTGTCGCCCGATGCAGGAGGTGTGGAACGGGCCCGTGCGTTTGCCAAGCGGTTGCAGGCGAATCTCGCCATCATCGACAAGCGGCGGGAAGGTCCGAACCAGACGCAAATCATGAACATCATCGGTGATATCACAGGGAGGAGCGCGCTGTTGCTCGACGACATGATCGATACGGCGGGTACGATCGTGCAGGGCGCTCAAGCCTGCGCCGACAAGGGCGCCCGAGAGGTGTGGACGGCTTGTACGCATGCCGTGCTCTCTGGACCGGCGCTCGAGCGGCTGCAGCAATCTTGCCTGACACAGGTCGTGGTCACGAACACGGTTCCTATACAGGACAAGCAGCGGCAGTGCCCGAAAATTTATCAATTGTCCGTTGCTCCCCTATTGGGTGAGGCCATTCGGCGCATCCATGCGGATGAGTCGGTCAGTTCGCTGTTTGCCTAAGCGAAGAGATAGATCAAAGAAGCGAGGGACGGAGGAGTACCATGAAATTCGATTTGGCAGTGACAGTGAGAGAAAAATCCGGTAAGGGCGCAGCGCGTCAACTCAGACGGAACGGAAAGGTCCCTGGCGTGCTGTATGGGCAGGGAGAGTGCCTCTTGCTAACGATCGAACCGGAACCGTTGAACAAGATCTTGAAGTCCCAGGCCGGAAGCACCGCTTTGATCGCGCTGACGGTCAACGGGGCCAAAGCCAAGTCGAAGCGTACCGCGCTGCTGCGTGATTTCCAGGTGGATCCGGTCGAGGGACACGTACTCCACGCCGATCTCTTTGAAATCTCCATGGACAAGCCGATTCGCGTCAAGGTGCCGGTCCATGTGATTGGCAGCACGCCAGTCGGCGTCAAGGAAGGCGGCATCCTGCACTACCACACTCGGGAACTGCACGTTGAATGCTTGCCTGGCGTGCTGCCTGATCACATTGAGGTCGACGCGTCGGGCTTGGCGATTGGACAGGGTATCCATCTCAAAGAGATGGCGAAGATGGAAGGGGTACGTTTTCTAGACGATGCTGATCAAATGGTGGTGAGCGTGGCGGTGCCGATGTCCGATGCCAAGCTGGAAGCGTTGCTGACCAGCCAAGCCGCAGGTCCGGAGGGCGCCAAAGAACCGGAAGTTGCGGCCAAAGGCAAGGCGGCGCTGGAAGGTGCGGAGGCTGGAATTGCTCCTGCGGCCGGAGCCGCTGCCCCTGCAGCCGGTGCGGAGGCCAAGGCAGGTGAGAAGAAGGAAGGCGCCCCAGCCGCTGCTGCTCCGAAAGCCGAAAAGAAAGAAGCCGAGAAGAAGAAGTAACGTTGCGTCTCATCGTAGGACTGGGCAACCCGGGCGCCACCTATGCCCAGACTCGACACAATGCCGGCACGTGGGTGGTCGAGCGGGCTGCGGCACGATGGTCGGCTCGTCTTGTCAGACGCGGCACGGCTCAACGAGCTTCCCTTCGGCACGGCTCACAACTGATCGAGCTGGCCGCCACGCTCGACTTCATGAACCTCACCGGCCCGCCGCTGAAGGGCCTTCTCCGCGAGTTCCAGCTCACCACCGACGATCTCATTCTCGTCCATGACGATCTGGACTTGGAGCCAGGACGCCTTCGCATCAAACAGGCGGGAGGCCATGGAGGCCACAACGGCATCAAATCCGTGATTGACGCGCTGGGAACTGCTCAGCT
>DATIGH010000024.1:0-7098 GCA_035454845.1 Nitrospira sp. | reverse complement strand
TTCCAGCTTCCACCGTTCCGCGTCGCCGAGAAAGTCAACCTCGCTGAGTTTGCGTTTCCATGCGTCCCGCAGCATCCACTCGCAGAGCAGCAGCGACGGCGCAAAGGGCGCATAGTGCGGATCATAGCCGGATTTTAAAATATAGAGCTTATTGTGTATCTCGAGCGCGATCTGGACGGCGATCCGTTTTCCCTCGATCGTCAGGAAGTGCAGTTGCAGCCATCCGCCCTCGGCGGCCCTCGTCAGCAGGCTGCGATAGAACGCCAGGCGATCAGGCCGGTTCATGATGGCGGTGCCGGCTTTGCCCTTCCACGCGGCAGCCTCCAGTAAGAAGGCCTCGTCCAGGGTGCGGCTCAAGTGTTCCCCGCCGGTGACGATTTCATGGCGCACGTCCCCGATCCGGTGCAGGCCCTTGGCGCGGCCGCGGAGGTTGGACACATGTTTTTTCGACAGCGTCTTCATGTAGCTGTCCCATGGCTGATCGATCGGAATGAACGGCCCGTCCGATGAGTGCCATTGCCCGAGCAGGAAGTTGTCTTCATACGCCCAAAACCGCAGATATTCGGCCGCGCGGGCGTTGTCGGGAACCTGCCGCAGCTCCAACATATCCCACTGAGCCGCTTCGGCGGAAAGGAACTGCCAGATCGCCCCGCAGGCTTCCTTCGCCCGCCGGGTCAAAATCAGATCGAACCGCTCCGTATAGACGTTGGCGATCCCGCGCAAGCGCCGTACGGAGCATCCGTACACCCGCCCCTGATCGAACATGAGGGGCGCGATGGCAATCGGCTCGTTCCCCTCCTTCACGACCAGGATGTGCAGCTTGCCCGCAGGCTTGAAACATTCCCACCACGTGCGCACCCATTCATGGCGCAGGAAGGGATGATCGATCCCCGCGTGGTCGACCAGCCGGTTCCACACCGGTCCCATCCGCAAGAATGTGTCGTCGTCTTCAATGAGATCGACACGCAGGCTCACTCGCGATGTGTCGGCCATCGGCTCCATCATGATGGAGCCGTTCCGAGACGAGCCCATTGCAGCCGGAACGATCGTCCCCATATCCATGACTCTGCCCTCCTCGTGCCGAGCCGTGCCCGGTACGCGTGTATAAAAGAATTAAAAATGGCGTGGCTCCTATTTGCTCACGTCGATCAATGTCATCCAGCAGTAGCGCCGGAGCGGTGGCGCCGCTGCGAGCAACCAACGGTCGGCTGTTTGCGTCATGCGCATCATCGTGTGAAAAAGGGCCCGATTGCCGGTCGCCCAGAGCAGGCCGGGCGGTACGATCGAGAGAAAATGAAATCCGCGGAATCGGCCTTGCCGAAAGCGTCCAATGAGACGCCGGATCTGCCCGACGGTCATGGGCTGCTCGGTGGGCGTGCGGCGATTTGGCGTCAGCAGCCGGAACAGCCGAAGGAACGGATTATGCCCTAGTGGTTCGATGAAGAGTGCGCGCCCCCCCGGCTTCAGCACGCGCTCGATTTCTCGCTCGACCATCGAGACGTCCGTATGATGGAGAATCGAGACGCCTAGCACGAGATCGAACATTCCGTCGGGATAGGCCAGCGTCTCCGCCGGCATGACCGAGGCATGGATTCGATCGGCCAAGCCGGCGCTCTGAGCTGTGGTGACGAGATTGCGGACGCTTTCTGGTGAAATGTCGAACGCGTAGACCGTCGCCCCACGCTTCGCATACTGGAGCGAACGGGCTCCATCCCCGCACCCGAAGTCCAGGACGGTTTTTCCCCGCAGGTCGCCCATGGCTTTATGATAGGCGTCGAGCACCAGGTCCATGCCGCCGACTGCATAGAAATCACGGTCGTCGGCCTGGCGACCCGCCATGCGTTCATCGTGAAAACGACGCTCGACCTCATGCCGAGATTCAAGCGAGGTGGCCTCTTGTGACATAGTGCCTCCCTTACCCAGAAGATGCGATCGGTTGATGGGTGCTTCGGATGCGGCGGCCGCCTGCCAGACGACGCGACGCGTTCACTGCTGACTCCAGCGCGATCTCTCCTTCACACACTTGTGCGGCCATATATCGGATCTGCGCCTCATCCACATCCTGGTGAATCGGCAACTCGAGCAGATGCCGCCTCAAGAATTTGGCTCCCGAACCTTCGTGCGCCGCCGACAGTGGGTCGCCTTCGTTCCACAGTTCGGTCGCGATGACACCGCTCTCTTTCAACTTTCGCGATGCCGCCCGCTTGTCTTTGACCAGCAACGGGAAAAACAAGGGACAGACACCGGCTTCGAGCGCGCGCCATGGAGCGATGCCGGATTCCGCCAGGAGTTCGGCTAACAGCGAAAAGTTTCGCCGTCGTTGCCGGACGATCGCCGCGTAATCGAGCCGGGCGAGCAGCCGCTCCGACCAGTTCGACATGGCGATGTCCGTATCCGCCACGTTGAAGCCGATGTCTCCCACCGGCACACGCTTCACTCTCAGAGCGGTCAACAGCGCACCGATCCGCCGCTTGCCCCCGGCGAGCACGGCTCCGACACGCGGCGCCCGACTCCGGGCGCGCTCAACCCACAACTCGAGCGCTTGGCCCACTTCGAACGCGCGGCCGATCCGACGCATGGGCAAGTGATCCAATTCAGCAAAGGCATGGCGATTTTGCACCAGGAGCCCGCCGTCGAGGACGGGCAAGGTCTTATAGAGACAAAACACCGCATAATCGCCGAACGAACCCAACGGACGGCCTTCTGTTTCACTCAACAGCGCCAACGCACAGTCCTCGACCAGCTGCAGGCCGTGCCGATCACATACTGCACGGAGTTCGCCGACCGGTTGCGCCCATCCCGCATAATGAATGGTGAAGAGCACGTCCGCTCCACGCGCCGCCTGCAGCGAGAGGGCGTCCAAATCCGGCCGGCCCTCGCGGTCTATGGAATACAGCTCCACCTGCGCACCGGCGGCCCGGATCGCGCGCAGTTCGTTGCCCATGTGATAGTCCGGCACCAGCACGCGCCTGCGTCCCGAGGCCACCAGGCGCTTGAACAACTGATAGATTGCGCTTCGTGCCGTGTGAAAGCCGCGACCACGTCGATGGCGCAAGGGAAACGGTGCCGACGAAACCAGTGGTGCAGTCATGACATGGCGCAGCGTCAGCCCTTGCCAGGCGGGGACGTACGTCATGCCGTCATCGCTCCGGTCATTCGCCATGGATGGGAACCCCGAGCTTCATCATCGTCCGCCTCATAGTCGGATACAGGTTCGATTGCCGGAGACCGGGAATCACGCGGAATTTCATGTCATGCAGCAATCGGGATTTGACTCGATTGGGAAACACAAACAGCCATGCATGCGGCCGACGGTCGGTGGCCCAGCTGCGCTTCCATCGCTCCTCGTCGCCCAAGAAATCCACTTCATCCCATTTCTTGTCCCAGGCTTCTTGAAGGAGACGCTCAGTCAACACCTGGCCGGGAGAATACCGGTGATAGGTCTCGTCGTAGCCGGACTTCAACATGAAGAGCTTGTTGTGGTACAGGAGCGAAATCCGGACAGCGATCCGGACATCCCCGACCTTGAGAAAGCACATGTGCAGCCAGCCCAGCTGGGCGGCGCGTCGCAGCATCCGCCGATAGAAATCGGCCGATTCACGACGGCTTCGGAGCGAGGTGCCTTCGTCGACTTTCCAGGTCACGGCCTCGAGCTGGAGGGCGTCCTCCATATCGACTTCCCACCGATCGTCGATCGCCACAATGTCCAGGGCGATGGGCCCGTGGCGTTCGAGCTGTTTGGTGTGATTTCGCACGTTCGCGCGGTGGGATTTTTTCAGCGACCGGTAGTAGGCCTCCCAGGGCTGGCGGATCGAGATGTAGGGCGCCTCGTTGGCCGACCAGCGACCCACTTTATAGCCGTCCCTTTCAATCAGGGGCGCCAACTCTTTGAGCGTCTGCGACTCGGCGGGAAGCTGTCGCAGCTCCAACACGTCCCAATCGGTCGCATGATCTTTGAGATACGTCCATAGGAGCTGACACGCCTCCTCCGGGCGGTCCCCCAACAGCCAATCGAACCGTTCCGTATACACATTCACGATCGCATGCAGGCGGCGGAAGGAACAACCGAACAATCGCGACCGGCTCACCATCAACGGCGCGATCGCGACGATGTCGGCACCCGCCATGACCGTCAAGATGTAGGGAGCTGCGGATTCCGCGAAGCAGCCCCACCAGATGCTGATCCATTCATGTGTCAGGAAGGGATGGTCGATGCCCGATCGGTCGAGGAGTTTGTTCCAGACCGACCCAAGCGAGAGAAACTTCTCATAGTCAGTGACGACTTCAACACGCACGCAGCACCACCTTCCTACCTCCCCGATGCGGCGGCCGGTTTCCGGCGCCTCGCCTCCAGCAACTCTTCGTACAACCGTTCAATGGTTCGGATCATTCGCTCGTTGGAAAAGTGGTCGAGCACACGTCGCCGTCCGGCCTGACCGAACGTCTGTCGGAGGCCTGGCGTGAGCAGCACGCGGCAGATGGCCTCTGCCAGGGCCGCGGGGTCTCTGGATGGCACCAGCAATCCGGTCTCGCCGTCCACCACGACCTCGGGATTGCCGCCCACATTCGTGGCCACGACCGGCAGACCGGCGGCCATGGATTCGAGCAAGGAGTTGGACAAGCCCTCCCCGCTCACCGAAGGCAGCACCGAAACGGCCAGCGAAGAAAGAATATCGGGGACGTCGAGCCTGAATCCCACGAAGATCACGTGGTCTTGCAAACCCAGAGTCACCACTTGCTGTTTCAATTCTTCTCGATATTGAGGCTCGAAGGCATTGTCACCGATGATCAGAAACTTGGCGCGAGGGATCCGAGCCAGCACGTGCGGAGCCGCGTCCACGTAATATTCCAATCCCTTCGGTCGTGCGATCCGAGAGACCACACCGATCAGCACGTCCTCAGGCGACAATCCCAATTCCTGGTGCAAAGGCCGCTCATGTGTCGGCTTGAGCGGAGGACAGAGAATGCCGTTCGGGATCACGGTGATGTGCTCCGGCCGATACCCTTCTACCACCAATCCGCGCTTAATGGCTTCGGCATTGACGACCACGCGGTCCGCCAGACGGCACACCACTTTATTGACCGCCCGCTGCCGAGCCGTCCAATATTCGCCCGTGTCCCGGATTGACGCGAGAAGGACCGGCACTTGGGCAAGGCGCGCCGCCGGAAGTGCGAACACATTGGCGTAAAAATTATACGCGTGCACGATGTCGATGCGGTTCTGCCGGAGATACGACGACAGCCGCAGGCACTCCCTGATCGCCCGCACACCGTAGAGTTTCCGAATCTTGTAGACCTCCAGCGGCGTTCCGCTGAGGTCGACGGCGATCTGCTCGTCGAAACACCCGAAACACCCCATGTGCAGGTCGAAACGGGAGCCATCGATGCCATGCCGGATGTTCAGCACTTGCCGCTCCGATCCGCCGATCGCGAGGTAGGCCAAAAACTTCAGCAAACGAATCGGCTCTTTTTGCGCCTCGGCCGCGTGGGCATCGACGAGCGGAGCCAACGTGATCGGATCGTCCACCTCAAACCGGGAAGGACAGCTCATGCTTCAACCTCCGATGCACGACCGCGCGATGCGCCGGCGATCGCTCTGGCGCCGATGGCCAGACCCGCAATGTAGTAAAAGTAGTATTGGTAGCTGACCGGATGGAACATGGCGGCGGTGGCGTAGGCGATCAGGCTGATTTCAAGGCCCTGGGCCAGGAAAACTAGTTCCGGTGACGACGACTGCTCTTGAATCCGCGAGACTGCCCGGATACAGGACCACAAGAGCAGGACAAACATCCCAAGTCCGATCAGCCCGAGATCAAGCGCATGTTCCAGGTATACGTTATGGACGCCGAGCCAACCGCCTCGGGCTTCACGCATGACCAGCATGTTCATTCCCATGCCGGCTCCGATGAGCGGATTCGCCATGATGGTTTTTGCGGCGATGATCATGTCGGACATCCGTTCTTGGGCGGAACCGGTGCGATCGGCCTCCACGTTGGTGATCGTGCTCATTCGGTCAACATAGGAAGAGGGCAATAAGGGAAGAGCCAAGAGTGCGGCGAGGAGCCCGGCATAGAGAAACGACCGTTCCCTCCGACGGCGAAGTTTCCAGAAATAGACGAGCAGGATGACGCCCAGCGTGAGCGCACCGCCGCGGGAATAGGTGAGCACGACCGTCACCCCTTCCATCCCGATCGCCGCCAAGAGGAACACTCGCTGCCATGCCTCTTTCGAGGCGAAAAACAACCCAACGCTCAGTGGCAGCAAGAGATTGACCATGAGCGCCAGGTCGTTCGGATTCTTCGTCAGCGCCCCCTCGTTGCCGACGAGCCGGTCTTGGTTGGCGCCCTGATCGATGACCGCTCCCGTCAAGGAATTGTACAGAGCGAACAGTCCCAACCCGATGGCCATCCACGTCAACAGCCATGCTGCCAGACGCAGGCGCGACAACGTCGTCACGACATGACTCAACAAAAAGAAGATCGTGGCGGTCTTCGCATAGTCGAACAGCACCGCAAGGCTGCCGCCTGGCCAAATGGAAAACGGAACAGTCAAGGCTGCCAACAGGCCGAGGCCGGCGATCAGGCCGCTCTCGCGGTTCCACTCGAAAATCGGGAGGCCCCGCGCCCATCGATCGGACACGTAAGACAAGACGCCGACAAGGATGATCAGGAGCGCCGGTCGAAGTGGTGCCAGAGCCGGCACATAGGCCTGGGGAGAAAACAACAACACCCCGGTGAACGCCATCACGGACCAGAAAGGGACTGCCGCCTGATCCGTGTCGACAGCCGCCTCCCGGAGCGGTGCCTCCTGAGCAGTTTGCGGCCGCCACCATTCGAGTTCGAGTTCTTGCGCCATTGGAAATTACGCCGCCGACTGCTCGCCAAATCGTGAATCGTCCTTGGGCAGGCCTGAGGGTGGCGTTTCGCTACCCAGGAGAATGACCGCGATCGTGCGCACGATGATTTCGATATCGAGCCGCAACGATTGATACTTGATGTAGTACATGTCGTACCGCATCTTTTCGATTTCTTCCTGGAGGTCGTTGGCATAGCCGTAACGCACCTGAGCCCAGCCTGTGATGCCGGGATGGACGGTCGC
>DATIGH010000023.1:0-5680 GCA_035454845.1 Nitrospira sp. | reverse complement strand
GCCGCGGCAGACGACCTGCTGGGACGGTGTCCGAAACTATCAGGCCAGAAATTACCTGCGCGAGATGGCCGTCGGCGATCACGTACTGTTTTACCACAGCAACGCCGATCCGCCATCCGTCGTCGGAATCGCCGAGGTCGTCAGGGCAGCCTACCCCGACGATACCCAATTTGATAAGCGGAGTCATCACTATGACGCCACGAGTACGGTGGAGCAGCCGCGTTGGGATATGGTGGATCTGAAATACCGGAAGAAATTCCCAAGCAGCGTCCCGCTCGATCGTTTGAGACAGGAGCCCAAACTGAAGGGCATGATGCTGCTACGCAAGGGGTCACGCCTGTCCGTGCAACCGGTAAGCCCTGCGGAATGGACGTTGATCGTGAAACTGGCGGGAAGTCAGACAGGGTAAGCTTGTCAGGTTTTGGCCTTTCCGTTGTCCAGATGCCGGTGTTGCCAGTCCAGCCAGGCATGGCCCAGCTCATGTGCGAGGATATATCGCCGCCTGGTCACGGGGAGCCGTTTCCTGAGGTAAATCGTCTTCAACTCGTCGTCCCAGATGCCATCGGCATTGGGGTCGCGACGGTCCATCTCGCTGTCAGAAAGTTGGCGCACCGAAATCCGATATCCGAACGGCAAGATGACTCGAGATGGAATCCGCATCGAAGCTCCTCTGAATCGACAGAAGATAGCCTACCACAAAAAGGTTTTACCCTTCATACAGAAATAGGTTGTATTTTCAATAGCTTATATGGTATTTCCCGATGGCCCCTGCTGCAGCAGACCCGTGGTCTTGTGGGCCGTATTCATCGCAAGAAGGTCAGGAGGACAGACATATGAGCCGTGGAAGAGGTCGCTTTCTCCAGCACGGATTGAAAGGTTTTGGGGTCATCCTGATGGCCTGGGTGGCGGGAAGTCTGCCCCACGCCTCTGCGGCTCCAGCCGGATATGCCCCGCATGGCACCGTCACCGTCGATGGCGTCACGGTGCCTGACATCGGACCCATGCCGACTCAAGTTCCGATCCCGCCGACCAATTTGAGTTACGACCAGAAGGTCAGCCTGGGAAAGCAACTCTACTTCGAGACGCGCCTGTCTAAGAATAATTCCGTTTCCTGTGCCTTTTGCCATAATCCGGGAACGGGGTTCGCCGATGCGCGCCAGTTCTCTATTGGAGCTTTCGGGACCTCCGGCGGCCGCCAGGCACCGACCGTCTACAATACCGGCTTCATCCCCCTGCAGTTCTGGGATGGCCGGGCAGGTTCGCTCGAAGAGCAGGCGATCGGCCCGATACACAACCCCATCGAAATGGCCGAAACGCATGCGACCGTGGTGCCGAAGATCGCAAAGATTCCGGGGTACCAAAAGCAGTTTCAGCTGATCTTCGGTGGTGGCGCAAGCCTGCAGCATGTTGCCGAAGCCATTGCCGCCTTCGAACGCACGATCATATCGCAGAACAGTGCCTTCGATAAGCACGCCATGGGGGAAGCCGGGGCGATGAACGAGGCCGCGGTGCGAGGGCTAGAGCTGTTTCGCGGTAAGGGACGCTGTATCCTCTGTCACAACGGTCCGAACTTCACCGACAACAAATTCCACAATCTCGGCGTGCCCCAGGTCGGACCTCTCAAAGAAGATTTGGGCCGCTACATTGTGACGAGGGCTCAAAAAGACAAGGGCGCATTCAAGACGCCGACCCTGCGGAGTGTGATCGAGACGGCTCCCTACATGCACGACGGCGTGTTCAAGACTCTCGAGGAAGTCGTGGACTTCTTTGATGCGGGAGGCGGGAGCAACCCTAATCTCAGTCCTTTGATGAAACCGTTGGGGCTTACAGCCGAGGAAAAAGCGGATTTGCTGGAGTTTTTGAAGGCTCTGACTGGGGCACCGATCAAGGTGGACGTGCCCAAACTCCCGAAATAGCGGCGATCGTTCTCATTCATGATTCAGTCCAGTTTTTGCTTTCTGCCGGGCGTCGCGTCGAGAACGGAACGGCGACTTTGGCGGCAGGGGGTTCGGACATGGACGGATTTTGTTTCAAGACCGTCGATCGACATGATCGCTCCCGCGCGGAAGGCGCGGTATGACACGCAGATCTCGAAGGCCATGGAAGAATACGCCCGCGACAATGCACGCTACTTTGGCGTGGTCCTACCGGTGTGTGAACATTGGCGGCTGTATGAGTGGCTGTCCCGACGGGCGGTCTATCTCGACATCGAAACCGACACCTTTGGGCAGATTACGGTCGTGGGACTGTATGGCGACGGACGGATGACTTCATTGGTTCGCGGAGAGTCCTTGAACGCTCGCCGGCTGTCTGAAGAGCTGCGCCAATACGACTTGCTGGTGACGTTCTGCGGAACGACATTCGACCTGCCGGTGTTATTGGGCCGGTACCCCGATCTGCCGCTGGATCAGCCGCACGTGGATCTGTGCCTGACGGGCAGGCGGCTGGGATACCGCGGCGGACTCAAGGCTATTGAGGCGCAGTTGGGCATCAATCGAAGGAATGACGTACGAGGGATGAATGGCGAGGATGCCGTCCGCTGCTGGAACCGCTGGCGGCACTCCCGTGATGAAGAGGCGCGAACCCGTCTTCTGCGCTACAACGAAGCGGATTGTGTCAATCTGAAGCCGTTGGCCGAGAGGTTCTATCGCCTGATGGCTCAGTCGACGAGGCCTTCTTCGACGGCATAGCGGATCAACTCGACCAGGTTTCGTACACCCAGCTTGTGCAGGAGTCGCGCCCGATAGGTGCTGACGGTTTTTTCGTTAATGTTCAGTTCCTGGGAGATCTCTTTCCTGCTCAAGCCTCTGACGAACAGCGACAGCACCTGCACTTCGCGATCGGAAAGCAGCGGCTGAGATACCAGGACTTCCCGGGGCTTTTTGATGGCCCCGCCTTCCAGTATCGACTTTGCGATCTCGACGAGATCGCCCGGCGGGCGCTCCTTCGAAAGATACGCCGCGGCGCCTGCGCGCAACGCGCGTGCGGCATATTGTCGTTCCGGATACAGGCTGAAGACGATGATTGGAATTTCCGGCCGTCGGGCTTTCGTTTTCTTGATGATATCGAGCCCGTTCTGACCCGGTATATTGATATCGAGAACGACGAATGCCCAGGGGTAACTGCAGACTTCGTCCAGCAATCCGTCCGCGCCGGAAGAATCTTTGATGGTGACCGACGGAAAGGCTTTTTGAAGCAATTCCTTGATCCCATCGCGTACGATGGGGTGGTCGTCCACCACGAGCGCTTGTTTCATCACTCTCCGCGCGCCGGCACCGGCTATTTGGAGGATGGATGTGTAAAGATGCAATTATAGAGTAAACGCCCCAATTGTCTATCAGCAAGACCCCCGGGCTAACCCCATGCCTCTTTCCCGCACTTCTTGACCTGCTTCCAGGTTGGAAAGAATGCCTGCTTGGCGTGGCGCCGGCGCTGGCGCTGCCGCTCAACCATCTGACCTGCCAAAAACGGGAAATGCTTTCCGCGTTTCTTCGATGTGAACCGCCGGAGATGGGCTTCAGCGATGACGGCATCTTGAATATCGCCCAATTGGTCCTGGATGAGTTTGATCTTCTCAATAAACCGGGCCGCTGCCCTTCCCGAACACCATTCAGACAGTTCAGCAGCGTAGCGCGCTCGCTTTGCCTGGATGCGCACGCCATGCCATGTGGCATCAGAGGTTGAATCATCCAATCCTTTGACGGCCTTACGTAACTTTCTAAAGGCCTTTTCGGCGAGATCGGGCAGGGTGACATCGCTCGGCATCATCGCTGGTTCGCGCACGGCGGGGATCAGCCGGTTGATCAAGGCGACGTAACGCGGACGTCGAAGATTGCTCACTAGCCGCCGGTGCGCCTTGCTTCGTTTTTCTTCCAAATGGTGGATGAAGCGCTCGAACGCCAGACGATCCGGCTGTTTGACCTTCTCAGACTGGCTCTTGAAGTAGGCGATCTGTACATCCAGGTCGCGGGCTTCGCCCAACTGGCGGCCCAACCATCCTAATTTCTCGCGCAGCGGAGTGACCCATTCCGCTTTCAGCAGCGGCCTGGCTGCTCGGAGCATGGACCTCATGCGCCGAGTCGCCACGCGCATCTGATGCACATCCTCGCTCTCACCACCCAGCCGCACGCCCGGGTCACGGCTCAGAATCGTGTCGAGTTGACGGCCGAGGATATAGCGCAGATGGACGCCGGCAGGGTCGCGGCTATCAGGAGGCTCTGGACGCCGTGGAGCTGGCAGATCGAGCGCTCGGAACATTTTAGGCCGGCCATCATGATCAGTGGCGCCGGCTTTGCGTAGCGTTTTCTCTAAACTGGCCACCAACGCAGCATCGCTGTCGAGCCGTTCGATTTCGACCTCGCGAAAGATAAGCACCTCGGAAGACTGTTTAAGGACAGCGACCTCATCCAGCACCACCTCCGCCCCCTTCGATCCTCCTACGCGAATCCCACTGCGACGCGTGCGAAGGGTGGTGACCGGTCTGACTGCCTCACCTTGGAGATGAATAAAGAGGAGATCAAGTATCGGGCGTGGAGGGGCGGAGGCTTTCCCCGGCATTTCGACTTCCCGACGTCCAGAGTCGAGCGGCAACTTGAGCTGCCAGGCGCTCTTTTTCCCTTCCGTCCGGTGGCGAAGGGTAATGCGCGCACGAGCCAACCGCAGATCCGGCGTATCATAGTACACGGATGTGAGAATCTTCGCGGGAAGACGTGATCCCTGCAGGGAAGGCAACCGGAAGCCGGCACCGACGGTTAACTTGACTTCATGCTCGACGGCCGATTTCACCGAATCTAATGTAAGGGCTCCGTTTCTCACGTGGCCAGTGTAGCACGAGGATATTTGGGAAGTCTGACGTCCAGCGCGTCAGTCAGATGACAGAGCCACCACTTCTTGCAGCATGACGGACAGCTGGAAAGACTATGCCTGAGCCAATCATATTTCGCGCCATCATCAGCTGGCCTCTAAGCGTTCACGTGCTGAGGGTCGGAGGGATCACCGCATGAAGCCCGTTTCATGAACATCGGTTAAACAAGTGTCCTCGTGCCGCCATCGGCTGCGCGATCGGTTCCTCGGCAGACAGCTTGTCTCGCATCGGTCCATCCTCGGTGGTCCGCATAAAAGTCCAGGTTGAGCCCCTACGTGAAGTGCTCATTGCCGACGGCCATCGCATCCGGCAATGGCACGCCGATTGCGACCGTACTACCTAGGCGCTGTACAAAGTGCATTTTGATAACGGCTACCGGCTGACTACCGTCAAGAAAAGGAACATGCATAGGCACGGTCTCCGCGTGATGATGGTCGTATTACTATTGACTACGGCCGGCTGTGCCAGACAGCACGTGATACCAGAGCGATTCACAGGAACTGTCAATCGTGATTTTGACTTTGTTGAGGCCAGAGACAATCCCGAGGCCTATCTCGGCACGTTGGTTCTTGTGGGAGGTGAGGTGCTGTCCGCTACACGACGTGAGGAGGGAGCTCGGATGGAAGTCCTTCACAGGCCGCTCTCATCCGACCTGGTGCCGAGGGAAGACCGGAGGTCTGACGGCCGGTTCGTCGCGATTGATCAGGAGAGGCAGGTGATCGACCCGGCCCTGTTGCAAGAGCACAGGTTGGTGACCATCGTGGGTGAAGTGGTCGGAATGGATACCGTGAAGATCGATGGGATCAGCAAAACGGT
>DATIGH010000022.1:0-3921 GCA_035454845.1 Nitrospira sp. | reverse complement strand
GACGGGGTGGATTCGCCTCGAGCCAACCCGTCAGCTGGCTGATAAAGGCCTCTGCGTATCGGTCATCTTTGGTCAGGAGATACGCCTGGCCCAGCGTCACGAAATGGCCGTGACGATTGAGCTCCCACGTGATCTTTTTGTCGCCCGCCACCTCCGGATCCAGATAGTTGATCGCACTCCAATGGGCATTGCCTGTCCGTTTGCCTGACAACGGCTCCAAATGCCAATCGATCGGATGCCCGAACGAGACGTCGACGAGGCCCAGGAGGTCGAACCGTCCGGCGATCGCACGATCCGCGCGGTGAAGCAACCGTTCGCATTCAACGGGAAAGCGCCGGCGGAACACCGAGGCTGTCAGTTCCCGGATGCCGAACAGCGGCATGAATGGACGCCGGCTGAAGTCCAACCCCCGCATCACCTCCAACACGTCGGCCGCAACGGTGTCGACCGCGGCATCTGAGAATGGTGGCAGCAGGCGCTGCCGGAAGGCACGGTCGTTGAGCTCGCCCTGGTGCAGACGGAGGAACCGCTCACCGGACTTCAACAGGAGCTGCCGCCCCCGTTCGCGCCATTCAGCGGGAGGCATACCAGCAATTTTGTTCAGCCGCGCGGCAATCGGTTTCATATTGTGAGCGACGCGTCAGGCGGAAACTGCGTATCGGCCCATCTGCGCTTCGAGCGGCTCCGGCTCTTCGCCGTCGATCGCCATCCGCAGCCACAGCTCGAGATTGACGAGCAGCCACAGGCGATCAGCGTGTGCGCGGGTGCCGGTCACGTGCTCATGGACGATTCGCCGAACGGTTTCTGGTCTGAACAAGCGGCGGTCCGCCGCACGGGAGCTCAACACATACTCATCGAGGGTCGAGCGAAAGGCGCCTCGCACCCAGGCTCCAAAGGGCACCGGAAACCCCATCTTCGGTCTCGTCAGGACAGCCTCCGGCACCAGGTGGCGCAACGCCTCGCGCAGGATGAGCTTGGTCTCCCATCGCTTCATCCGCTGGCCGCCGGGGATTTGCATCGCCTGCTCGACGACCTGATGATCCAGATAGGGCACCCGGCTTTCGAGCGAGGCGGCCATGCTCATTTGATCCTGCTTCATCAACAGCTCCACCAGGTGGGTTGCCACGTCAGCGTAGCTCATGCGCTCGAGCAGGGTGCCGTGATGCTCATCCCAATACCGGAGGCCTTCGGCATACGGGTCGCCCGTGCTCAGCCTCTGGCGGTCGAGGAGAAGCGACTGCTGCAGCGATTCCGGAAACACCGAGAAATTGTCGAAGAACAAGCCGCGGGGTCCCGGCTCATAGGCCAGCACCGTCCGGGAGGCATAGCGTTGGATCTGCACCGGCAGGTGTGGGAGGGAGCCTGTTATGCGGCGGCGCAGGAAGCGGGGCACACCTCTCCAATAGAATCGGCCGATGCGCTCATTGAGCGCGGTGACCCGATACCGATAGTCGTAGCCGAGAAAGAGCTCGTCGGCGCCTTCGCCGGTCAGCACGACTTTGACATGCCGTCTGGCGAGCCGGGAGACGAAAAACAAGGGCACACTCGATGGAAAGGCGATGGGCTCATCCTCATGCCAGATCAACCGAGGCAAGGCGTGGAGAAATTGCTCCGCCGATACCAGCACTTCGTAGTGCTCAGACCCGATGGCCCCGGACACCAAACGGGCATAGTGCAGCTCATTGGCTTCGCGTTCGGCAAACCCGACGGCGAAGGTCTTGACCGGTTGAGACATCATCGGCGCCATCAGCGCCGCAAGACCGCTGGAATCCAGTCCGCCCGAAAGAAACAGCCCAAGGGGCACGTCGCTCATGAGATGGCTCTGCACCGCGCGCTCGAGGTCGTTACGCAGCTGCGCCGCCCGGGTGGACAGAGGGATCTCCTCGTTCACACTGTCCTGCGGCGGATGCCAATACCGCCGCACGCGGCATCCCTGCTCCGCGGACCACTCCAGTACATGCCCGGGGAGAAGCTTCATGACGTCTCGATAAAACGTCTCCTCCCCTGCCACATACCGGTTTGCGAGATACTCCGGCAGGATCGCCTCGTTGAACGCGACCTTGAGCCCTCCGGACGCGGCGATGCCCTTAATTTCTGAGGCGAACAACAGTTCACGGTCCGTGGAGGTGTAATACAGCGGCTTGATGCCGAGCCGGTCGCGGGCGAGCAGGAGCCGGCGCTGCCTTCGGTCCCAGATCGCAAACGCGAACATGCCTTGCAGCCGGTCCACACAGCCGGCGCCGTAAGCTTCGTAGAGATGGATAATCGTCTCGGTGTCGCTTTTCGTCCGATAGCGATGACCGGCTCGCTCCATTTCACGGCGCAGCATGGCATGGTTGTAAATCTCCCCGTTGAAAACGATCCACACGCTGTCGTCCTCGTTGGTCATCGGTTGATGGCCGCCGGCGACATCGATGATCGCCAGTCGTCGGTGTGCAAGACCCACGGAGCCGTCAAGCCACAGCCCGGCCCCGTCAGGACCCCGATGCTGCTGCACGTCTGCCATGCGCACCAACCGAGACCGCTCTGCCCGTTCCCGCAGATCAAATTTCACGATGCCGGCAATCGCGCACATGCTCAGGCTGCCTCCCTGTCTGATGAGGTCGTGGCGAGCCGTCGATACGTGTCGGCCCAGGCAGGGCCGACCTTGGACCAGTCGTATCGTACGAGCGACTCCTTGGCTCGGTGCGCCATGAGTGCCGCCCGTTGGGGTTGTTCGAGCAGCAGCGTCGCCGCTTTGGCCATGGCGTAGGGATCGCCGGCGGGTACTAACGTGGCCGATTCGCCGTCCTTCACCATGTTTGGAATGTCGCCGATGGGGGTGCTGACTACGGGCATCCCCGAGGCCATCGCCTCCAGAACGGACAGTGGCTGATTGTCCACAAACGACGCATTCAGAAAGACCGAATGACGGTCGTAAAGACTGGGCATCTGCGCGGGATCCACCGCTCCGATGAACCGGACATTCCGCAGCGCCAACGCCTGCGCCAAATGCTTGAGCTCCGCCTCCTGCGGACCCTGGCCGGCCACCGTCAGCGACGCCGCAGGAAAGACCGTCTGGATCATGGCGAACGCCACCAGCGTATATTCCACCCCGTAGTGCGGCTCGAAGTTTCTCACGGAAAGAAATTCCGGCAAGAGCGGCAGACGCTCCCTATACCGGAACTGGCCGGTATCGATGATGTTATGGATGACTTCGGCCCGATATCCATGCCGTGCAAAGACATCCCTCAAAAACACCGAGGGAACGACGATCTTGTCCACCATCTTCAGCCAGGGATGCACGAGCGAGCCCCAATGGGCGAGGTGGTCGTCGGCCTCGCCGCTGTGATAGTTCAACAGAATCGGCTTCCCCCATTTCCGGGCTGCGACGATGGCGGGAAGGGGCGCCAGAAGAAACGACCAATAGGACGCGGAGAGGACATGCACGACATCAGCGGATCGAAGCTTGCGAAGCGTGGGCAGGTAGAGGCCCTCATTCGCGACGGTCCTGATGAATCGCAGGCGCTTGAGCCATCCCGCTCCGCGTGGAAACGGCGGATTGATCGGGACCAGTTCAACCTCATATCCATCCGCACGCAGATGATCGGCAAGGACCTTGGCTTGCACGGCTTGACCGCCCAGGACGCCCAGACTTGGCGCGACCATGGCAATTCTAGGACGAGAGACTCGATTGCGAGCCATAGGCGTATCCTTGGGAAGAGGGCGCGTCTCGGCGCGCCCAGGGTTGGGCGGGTGAGAAGACCGCTTGTCCGTCATGACCAAGAGGCGATCGAATGATGTTGAGCCCACGGCGTGGCGGTAGGCAAACGAGCGTTGACCGGCCGCGCGACCGGCGCCGCTCGCCGATCCAAGAACGTCCGGCACCAGAGCTCAAAAGACATCAGCGTCCAGAGATGCAGATCCAGCGGCCGACCCTGC
>DATIGH010000021.1:0-9776 GCA_035454845.1 Nitrospira sp. | reverse complement strand
TATGTGACGATCGTCGCCCATGCGGTAGAAGTGACCGTCGTGTATAGTGCAGTGCGGTCGACTCTGATGTCCTAGAGCGATGAATCCTTCATTTTCCAGCTACCTCGTGAACGACTGCTTTGGCGATCCTGGCGTCTATGTAGAGGTCCGCTGGTCCAAGCGGGCGCTGCTGTTTGACCTGGGACACAACGATTCACTGGGATCCACTCGTCTGCTTCGAGCCAACGACATCTTCGTGTCCCATACGCACATGGATCACTTTATCGGCTTCGATGCCGTCGTGCGCGTGGCGCTCGGGAGGGGTAAAACGCTTCGCCTGTATGGTCCGCCAGGACTGATCGACAATGTGAACGGCAAGCTACGCGGCTATACGTGGAATTTGGTGGATGGCTACCCGCTCACCATTGAGGTTCGTGAATTCGACCGACAAGAAGTGCGGCAGGCGATTTTCCATGCCACTGATGGTTTCCTTCCATCCACTCCGACGGTGCATGCGCTCACGATGCACTCCCCAACCGGCCTCTTTCCCGTGCTGGAAGACCCCATGTTGACGGTGAAGGCCGTCGCCCTGAACCACCGCATCCCCTCGTTCGCCTATGCGTTGGAAGAGCGCTTCCACATCAACGTCAATAAGCAAAAGCTGCACGAGGCTGGACTTCCGGTCGGCGGATGGCTGAAAGACGTGAAACAGCATCTATGGGAAGGCAAGCCGGACGACTTCCGGTTCACGGCCGTTCTCTTCGATGAACATCGCCGCATGGAACGTGAATTTGTGCTGGGAGAATTTGCCCGGCAGTTCTTGACGATTACCCGTGGCCAAAAACTGGCTTACGTGGTTGATACCCGCTACGACGAAGACAATGAAGCCAAAATCGTGGCGCTCGCGAAGTATGCCGACGTGTTCTACTGCGAGTCCCCTTATCTCGATATCGATGCGGAAAAAGCCCGCGACCGTTACCACCTCACGGCCCGACAGGCCGGCATGATGGCCCGCAAGGCCGGAGTGCGGGATCTGATTGTGTTTCATTTCTCACCACGGTACATGGGACAGGGCGACGCGATCGAGCAGGAGGCTCAAGACGCCTTTCGAGGACACTGAGAGGGAGCCGACACGTGAACGATTGGACAAAGTACGTCGTCTATTTTCTGTTGGGAGGCACCATCGTCAGTCTTTCCACCTATCTTGGAGCGCAGGGACGGCCCTATCTCGCGGCCTTCGCCAGCACGTTTCCTGCGATCACGGGCGCGACGTTTGTGCTGCTCTACCTCAATGGCGGCAGCGACGCCATTGTGGCCTACGCAGAGAAGCTGTTCTGGTTTGTCCCACCTTGGATTGTCTATGTCCTGGCCATGATCTTCATTGTGCCCAGGCTGGGATTCTGGCCCGCCATGGCGCTTTCGCTGGCCCTCTATATGGGCTGTGTCTGGATCGTGAGATTGGCCCTGCGCTGAACATTCCCTCTTTGTAGGGTGCTCGACCAGTGTCCCGCCGCCTCGAAGCTCGCTTCCGATGCGGTGGGTTAGCAGCTTCCCCCATCCTTAGAGCTACCTTCTTTGGTGACCTACCGGATAGCCCGCGCGGGCGATAGAGTGAACTAGACGGTTGATGCATCCGGATCAAGACCCGGTGAGGCTACCATGATGAGCTTGATGGAAGTGTTGTCGATTGGCGCTGTAGTCACCCTGACGGCTGCTGGAGCCTCGCAAGGGCTTCATCTCTTGCGTCGGTCCCGTACACATCCCCCGGACCTAACAATCAGACTCGCGCACGATGAGAGCTCCGGAAGGCCTGCCGCAGGCGCATGGCACGAACCGCGGTATGGAAAGCGCCACGCGGTGAACTGTCCGATTGAGTACGTGCTGGGAGAAGCCAGGCACGAGGGCTTGCTCGTCGACATGTCACGTCGAGGATGGCGTGCACGCGGCAGGCATCCCGTGGCCCGGGGGACGCCCATAATGGTCCGGATCCTCTGCTCCGATCCTCCCCAGAACATCACCATTGATGAAGCCGTGGTTCGGTGGACGGATGGCCAGGAGTTCGGGATGGAAGTGACGCGCATCAGCCCAGACTCTGCGGCGAGGCTCAGCGATTATCTGACCCTGCATTACCCGCCGGAAGAGCCTGCGCCTGTCTATGCGCTCTCGCCTTTCTCGTATAATTGAGACAGCAGTTGGATGGCGTGCGGCAGAACGGCGGAGTGAGCTCGTGATCAGGCAGCCCGGCCAAAATGGAGCCGGCTCATCTCGGTCATTGCAGACACCAGACGATCGACAGTTTCGGTCACGCATGTGCTGGCTTTATGGGACGGTCCCTTGCCTCCGGCCCAAATGTCCGGCGGATGTTCGATTTCACGGACATTCTGGCAGAACTGGGTGAGTGAGCGCTTCCAGAACACGCCGTCGCTACTTTCATCCAGAAAATGATCGCGGTCTTGTGAAAAGGGCCCGTCAAATTGCTTGGCTCGCATCTGCCACATCTGTTCCATCGCATCCTGCCGCTGCTGACTGAATTCAAGCCCCGTGGCCCGTTCATTCAGGGCGGCAAACAGACCGCCGATCACACGTTCCACTTCTGCGCCGGGGAACATCCCGACGCAGGTTTGCACGATCAAATACTTGTGGAAGAGAAACACTTCAGCACTGATGCGTGCCTCGTTGGCAGAAGGGTCATAGGCACGTGCCAGCTCTTTCAGCGCCTCTCCCGAAGGTCCTTCCAGGCTGGTGCCCAATAACCTGGCTAATTCACGTCCGATCTTCAAAAAGTCCGCAGGGCGGCCGTCGGGCTGTGTCATAGAACACTGCTCCCTTTTTTTTGACGCGGTCACCTGATGGCGCGACAGGATGAGCCGAGGCTTTCCATCCTCTCATTCCTCCTCAGAATCCCCAAGACAAACCACGATTCCCACCGCAATGAGCTCTCGGGAGAAACGATGCTGGCGGTGCCCGACACGGCCTTGATAGGATGGCAACGTCATGGTCGAGGGATACGTCGACGTGCCCCAGTCAACGACATCTGCATCGCCTTCAGAGGCCCTCATTGTGGAAGGGGCCCGGCAGAACAATCTGAAAAACATCTCCCTCTCTATTCCTCATAACCAGGTCACGGCGATCACGGGGTTGTCAGGATCAGGGAAATCCTCGCTGGCCTTCGATACGCTGTTTGCGGAAGGTCAATGGCGGTACGTCGAGTCTCTGTCGACCTATGCGCGCATGTTTCTCGATAAGGTCGCGCGCCCTGACGTTGATCGTATTCTCAACGTGCGTCCGGCCATCGCGATCGAACAGAAAAATCAGGTCAGGACGGCGCGTTCGACCGTCGGCACCGCCACGGAAATTGCCGACCTCCTGCGGCTCCTCTTCGCCAAAATCGGGAGACCGATCTGTCCCGACTGCCATCAGGAGGCGCGAGCCTTCCATCCCGACACCGTCGCCTCGGATCTGCTTGCGCGCTTTCCGCAAGCCAGAGCCATGCTGCTATTTTCCCTGGCAACGCCATCACCGAAGTCGCAGCCGTCTCTCGTGCAGTCGCTGTTGACCAGAGGATTCACCAAGGTCAGATTGGGAGAGGAGACCGTCGATCTCCAAGACATCAACGTCCACGACTTCCATCGTCAGCCCTTCTTCGAGGTGATTGTCGACCGACTCATCATTCGCGAGGACGACCGGTCACGTCTCTGCGAAGGGATCGAAACGGCGTTTCGCGAAGGGGACGGCCGCTGCACTGTTGAGGTGATCGGTCAGGGACTTCAGACGTACCATTCAGGTTTCCGTTGTCAACGCTGCGGACGCACGTTCGAGCCGCTCCGTCCCGTGCTGTTCTCCTTCAATCATCCGCTGGGAGCCTGCCCTCAATGCAAAGGCTTCGGCAACGTCCTGCGCTATGACCCGACGCTCGTTATCCCCGACCACACGAAGTCCCTTGTGCAAGGTGCCATCGAGCCATGGAGTAAGCCGGGAACGGACTGGTGGCAGAAGCAGATGTTGCTGGCCATGAAGCGGAAAGGGGTGGACCTGACCGTTCCCTACCGGCTTCTCCATGAGGAGACGCAGCGACTGTTGTGGGAAGGCGACAAGTCATTTGACGGGATTAATGACTTTTTTGAATACCTCGAGGGCAAACGCTACAAGCTTCATGTCCGTGTGCTGCTCAGCCGCTACCGTACACCGTTCGAGTGCTCCGGCTGCCATGGCAGCCGGTTGAAGCCGGAGGCCCGCTTCGTGAAGGTGGCCGGTAGCGATATCCAGCACGTCACGGAGATGACGATCGACGGCGCGATGGCCTGGCTCACGTCTCTGGCCTTGCCCCCGTACGAATACGCGGTCGCAGCAGATGTCATTCGGCAGCTCAAGGCGAAGCTGGGATTTCTTTTGCGAGTCGGACTTGGATATCTTACGCTCGGCCGGCAGACCAAAACGTTGTCGGGCGGCGAAGCGCAGCGGGTGTCCCTGGCAAACCAATTGGGGGCTCGCTTGGTCGGCACGCTCTACGTCCTGGATGAGCCGACGATCGGCCTTCATCCTCGCGATACCCTGCTGCTGGCCGGTATTCTCAAGGATCTGGCAGCCGCAGGAAATACCGTTGTGGTCGTCGAGCACGATCGCCAGATGATCGAATCAGCCCATTACATCATTGAACTCGGCCCGCAGTCAGGAGAAAAGGGCGGCGAAGTCGTATGCGCGGCCCCGACCGCAGATTTCGTACACGACCGCCGTGCCATGACCGCACGATACCTCAGAGGCGAAGAAGAGATTCCGGCACCGCGATCCCGGAGGTCGGGCTCGGGAAAAGTCCTCGTGATTGCCGGTGCCAGCGAGCACAACTTGAAGGATGTGGTCGTGCGGTTTCCTCTGGGCATGCTGATTTGCGTCACGGGCGTATCCGGATCCGGGAAAAGCACGCTGGTTGAAGACACGCTCTATGCCGCTCTCGCTCGTGCCTTCCGCGTCGACACTGTGCCGATGGGCCGCTTCAAGGCCATCAGGGGCATCGAGCATCTGAAAGGCGTCCGCTTGATCGATCAACAGCCGATCGGGCGGACGCCGCGCTCCAATCCCATCACCTATCTAAAGGCCTTTGACGAGATCAGGCAGCTGTTTGCGGCAGAACGGGAATCCTTGCGCCAGGGATTCACGCCGGGTCACTTTTCCTTCAACGCGGAGGGAGGCCGATGTGAGCGTTGTGAAGGCGCCGGCGTCGAGAAACTGGAAATGTACTTTTTTGAAGACATGTATGCGCCCTGTGAGCGCTGCGAGGGCCAACGTTTCAAACCTGAAATCCTGGCGGTCCGCCATCGAGGCAAGACGATTTCCGAAGTGCTGGCCATGACCGTCGATGATGCGCGTGCCTTTTTTTCCGGCACACCGAGGCTCCAAGAACGGCTGCATCTGCTGTCCTCCATCGGCCTGGGCTACCTGCGCCTCGGTCAATCCGCCACGACCCTGTCTGGCGGCGAAGCGCAACGACTGAAGATCGCAGCAGAGCTGGTCATGACGGGGGACAGGCACCGGCACGGGCGGAGCCAGTCCCCTGATCTCATGTACATTATGGACGAGCCCACCACCGGCCTGCATATGGATGACGTGAAGAAACTGCTCGTCGTCCTGCAGAAGTTAGTAGATGCGGGGAACACGCTTGTCGTAGTGGAACATCATCTCGATGTGATCAAGTCGGCGGACTGGGTGATCGATTTGGGACCGGAAGGAGGGAATGCGGGAGGCCAGATCGTCGCGGAAGGCCGGCCGGAACAAGTAATGAAAAACGCCGCATCCGTCACGGGCCGCTGCTTGGCCCAAATGCTGGCGACGGCAGGGGTGCCGTAAGTTAGCTTTGCGCGGGCGGTGACTCGTTGGACGGGCCCTCACCAGACAGTTTCTTGTGCAGGTACTTCTTGCTGAAGGCGGTGATGCCGAATGCGAGGCCGATGGCAATCGGGACAAAGACCGCCGACACGAGGTTGGCATTGCTCAGCCATCCGATTTCCTGAAGCCCCTTGAAGAGGTAACTGCCGAGGCCTGCCACATAGTAGGCGATCACAATGACCGACAATCCTTCGACCGTATGTTGCAGAAGCACCTGGCTCTTGGTGGTTTTGTCCACGCTCTGTAAGAGCGCGAGATTCTGCCCTTCGAGGATCAAATCGACTCTGGCCCGAATGATGGAGATGATGCCTTCGAAGCCCGCCCGCAACGTATCAATGCGCCGCAGCAGTTGTTGATAGCCTTCGGCGACACCCGTGATTCCGCTCAACACGTAATCGGAGACCGGCCGGTAGGCTTCCAGCGGCTTCTCAGTCAGGGAAGCCAGCGTCGTATGGACGATCTTGTCATAAGGAACCGAGGCGGACAGTTCAAAATGAAGTTTCCCCGCGATGCGATTGGTTTTCAACAGATCCTGCGTGAGACTGTTGAGCCAGCGTTGCAACGTCTGCGAATCGGCGTGCGCAATGTGCCCGCTGATGATCTCCCGCTGCTTAAGGTGCACCTGCTCAAATTTGTAGACCTGATCGATCGCGGCAGAAAACAACGGCTTCTGCATGAGAAGCAGATGATAATAGGTCTCGATCCGCACGATGGCATCGACGATTTCCTTCAAGCGCGACGTGTGCACATGAGCGGGGCCGAGGGCGACCCAATACCGTTCTTGATCAAATTCATCAGGCGTGAAGCTCGTCACGAGCCTGGTCTGCTCGTCGAGAATGCGACTGCCGTACAGGACGGGGCCGGGCAGTATGGAACGCATCTGCTCACGCGACGGCAGGGACTCCGGCGACATTAAGATGTCCAGCCTACACACCTCCATGCCGAGCGGCTCGAGAGGAAATTTGTAGTCTGGAAAAGTCAAAGGACCGAAGGTAGCGGCCGACTTGCATAGATGCCAGATCTGATAGTTGTAGTACTCGGTGTGTGCCTGCCAGATGACAATGAGCCGCTCACCGTTCTCCGCTTCCTTGACACCGTACCCGAAGCTTTCCTTCAGCACGATGTGGTCTTGCGGGACGCCAAGCGTCGTCAGACAGGATTGAAACTCTTCACGGCTCAGCTTGCGGTGTGTCGGCGGGTCAGCCATACGAAAAGCTTTGTAATGCACGTGCGCGGGCGCCCGAAGCCAGTCGGCGAGCGGGACGTGCGGCCGCTCATGCAATGTCTTGAACAACGCATCGGCGCCGGATTGCCGAGGAGACTGAGTCATGTGCTCTGTCCTTCCGTTGCTGGCTAAAGGCCCGGCCGCTTTTCCGCCGTCACGGACAGCTCCAGCGGGTCGTTGGCGCGACGGACCTCCAATTGCAGCGTTTCTCCGGCTTCTACCCGGCACAGCCGCTTGGCGTCCCGATCGGACCGGACGGCGGCCAGTGAGACGCCGTTGCAGGCCATGATGCGATCGCCGACTTTCAGCCCTGCCTTCTCGGCAGGACGTCCGCTGCGAAGTTCCCTCACCATATAGAATCGTGTTCCCTTCTCTTCCTGCAACTCCCAGTTCACGCCAATACGTCCGGATCCTAACAGACCGGTCTGCGACCCGAAGCGGGCGAGGATGCGATGCACGATCAGACGCGCCGAGCCTTCCGGATCGTCGCTGGTGAAATCGGCCAGATGCCCTTCACCGTTGAACAACAACTGCCCCGTTTCCACGTCGATCATCCGCAAGGACAGCGAAACCTTGTTGGTGCGGCCCTGCTCGTGCCGCTCCCATTGTTGCACATCGCCGACGATGATGGCCTGAGCGCCGACCAACCTTCCTACTCTGAGCACGTTGGCGTCGTCTGCATGCGTCAATTGAATGACCTGTTCTTGAAGAACCTCATCGAGCTTGGCCCGCTCCACCATATTGATGTCGAGGTCGAGCAACAGGGTCGTAATGATGCCGGCGACACGCGAGCCGGAACCAGGTGCCTCCGGGGCATCCTCCAGCAACATCACCGCCATCGTTTTGTAGCGGTCGATCGTGTCCCGGTTGATCGGCCCAAGGCCCGTCACCATCGGTTCGGGACGTCCCGTGGCCATAGACGGTCGGCCGGTCTGGGCGCCTCCGGTTTCGCAGGCTCTGCGCCGCTGCAGTATGGCCGCGGGCGTACCCCAGGCACACAGCGCTTCGTCGACCAGCACGACATGATGTGGATACTCCCGCTCATGCTCCATCGCGATATTCGTGAACGGATAGATGATGCAGCCGCCAAGCCAGACGGACACCGGACAGAGCCCCAGCTCGTAAAGCCATTGTCTGCGCGCTGTGAGGGAATATTCCCAGACCAATGTTCGGCCGTCGTCCCGGAGCACGCGGTCCGGTCCGCCGATTTCCTCCACCACCTGGGCCTTGGTCATGGGTACCGAGAGATTGTCGAGCTTCGATTCAGATTTAATGATCGTATAGGCGACGCCGCAGCCGACAAACATTGTGGGCAGCATCAGAAGGGCAAAGATCATGCACTGGAAGAACGCGCGACCGGAACATGCCTCGGATGACTCGGCCATCGCGCCGAGCGTAACACTCAAGCGCAAGGCGCCGCAAGCAACACGGGAGAGGTGGGACGACTAATTAAGGGAAGGATCGAATGGCATGTCTGCGTACAAGCGAAATTCTTCTCCCAACGTGCCGACGATCTCGGACCAGATGCGTGTTGGGTCCTTCTCGAAGACCATCACGGGATCGGCTGGGACGGTGATCCATGATCCGATCCTCATCTCGGACTCTAACTGGCCCGGTCCCCATCCGGAGTATCCGACATAGGCGCGAAACGCCTCCTTGCCTTGGCTCGTGGTCAGAATTTTGTCCACCAATTCCATGTCGCCGCCCAGACAGACACCGTCGAAGACATGATGAGAATTGTCAGGCAGCTGATCTAGCCGATAGAGCAGCATGACCTGGTTCGGCTGCACAGGCCCACCGGAAAACAGCACATGGCGCTGCCCTTCCAATACCGGCACTTGCGGCAATGCTTCGGACACCGACATCGCCGTCGGCCGATTGACGACGACACCGAGCGCGCCTTCGGCGCCATGTTCACACAGCAGGACAACCGTCTGTCTGAAATTGGGATCGCGCAAATTGGGCGCGGCAACGAGGAAGACGCCTTTTCCAAGCTGAGCCTTCAGGGGAATCTGCATGGGAATCATCCTATCCTGCCGCTGCCTCACACGCAAGATAGGGAAACCACAGCGAAGCGTGCCATTCACTTATACAGCGCCTCCCGTCGGTCCCTGAGGAGATCATTATAGATGGTAACGGACTTATTCCGGGCTTCGATCGGATCGATTTCGACAACGCAAAGCGCTTCTTGGTCACGTGGCGCGCGCTGAAGAATGCCACCTCGCGGGGTGACGATCTCGCTGTTACCAATATAGGTTAGCCGTTCTTTTCCCTGTCGGGCCTCACTGCCCGTTCGGTTACACGTCACGGCAAACACCCGGTTTTCGAGACAGCGAACGGGCATGGAATCGGGACAATTGGGCAGCACAAGATTGGAGGGATGGCAAATGATGTCGGCGCCTTTCAGGGCCAGCGTCCTGGCTGCCTCCGGATAGTACCAGTCGAAACACACCATAACGCCGATTCTCGCGGGCCCGATGTCCCATACCTGAAAGCCGGTATCACCCGGAGTGAAAAACAATGTTTCCTCAAAAAAAAGATGTGTTTTGCGATAGCACCCCACAAACCCTTGCGGACCAACGACGACCGCGGAGTTGTAGCAGGCCGTTCCGGCTCGCTCCGGCAGACCGGCGACGATCACCATCTGTCGGCGCCTGGCAAGATCGAGCAGCCGGTTGGTCGTAGGTCCCGA
>DATIGH010000020.1:0-26424 GCA_035454845.1 Nitrospira sp. | reverse complement strand
TTAATCCGGACCGACCTCATACATCAGGGTGACCGTGGCGTCGACCCGGATCTCGCCGGCAAAAACCGGAGTTTCCGCCCCACGTCCCTCCATGGCCATCATGGACCGGGCCACTTTGGGCATAGGCCGCACGACATGGCTGTCTTCACTCGCAGTGAGCAGGCGGATGAGCTTCACCTTCAACGCCTCACTGAGCGCGACGGCCTTCTCGCGTGCCTTGGCCGCCGCCTGCTTCAAGGCCGCAAGCTTGGCCTGCTGTTCATCCCGAAGCGCCCAATGAAGGCTCTGAAATTGGTTTGCCCCCGCCGCGAGCGATTCTTCGATCACCGGCCCGACCTTGTCCAAGCTGCGCACTTCGATCGTCACCGTATTGTTGATCACGTATCCAATGATTTCCGGTGGTTCTATCGGAGGCTCCGAGCGCTTGGGCGGCGGCTTATAGTGGGGCGACACCGTGAACGAGGCCGTCTGAATGCGCTCGTGCTCGATCGGCAAGGCTCGCAGGCGCTCCACCACCTTATTCATGACGAGACGGTTTTGCCGCTGCGCATCTCCAACGGTCTTCCCCGTCGTTTCGATTCCCAGCGTCACGAAAGCGGTATCCGGCGCAAGCGATAGCTGGCCATGACCAGTGACTGTCACGGCGGGCTTATCGGAAAGCTCGTCATGCGACCGCGCAGTGATCGGAACCACGAGCAATATCATGAGTAGGAAAACCATCACCATGCGGGACCTCCCTTTGTCGTGGCGTTTTGTCTCAATCTCATGTTGCGATATCCCGATCGAAAAGCTGATCACCAGACTGCGGACAATATCACTGCAGGGGTCGCCAAGGGCGAGTTAAAACCGAACGCCGAGATAGAATGCCGGCATAATGTTCGTGGACAGATCGAACTCCTGCCCTCGGGCCTGAACCGTCTCACCGAGCGAGGTGACGTTCAGCAGCAGGTCGGCCGTCAGGGAGAGCCGTTCGGTGATGGTGTGATCGATGCCGATTCCGATCGGGACCACGAACGAGGCATACGTATTGGCGGTCCCGCTGTCCGTATCCTTGATGCCGGCCCGGACAAACCCGACACCACCTTGAACTGTCAGCCTCGTAGCACTCATCCCAGGGATATCCCACCAATATTTCGCCTGGGCCGATAGTCCAAAGAGGAAGTCGTTTCCGACGCCGGCATACTGCCCCAGGGGCCCGATGGAGATGTGTTCATCAATGAAATAATCCGCATGGCCGCTGATCGCGAATTCCATGACACCATCAGGCGTGTTGCCGAGAAACCCCATTCCCGCTCCCCCGGACCACTGCCCTGCCCGCAATTCATGAACGTTCGTTTCTGCTTCCGCGTCAAGGGGGTCAAAAAACAGCCATCCACAAACGGCGGACACAAAACAGAGTACAATCAACCACCGGAGCATGGTATTAACTCATCTTTCATACTCCGCCGCCGCCCATCGGCACAAGCCATCTGACAAGCCGCCCAAGCCTTCCATCTTCTTCTCGTCCTTGCCGATGATGCTGTGCCTCACCGGACTGTTCGTCTGGTTTTCGACCATCGCGTGCGCTGCCGAGCCAAATGACCATGTCCGACCGCTCCGCGTTGTCACCTACAACCTCCTGCATGATGGTGCGTTATCGGGGTTTCTCGACGGACGCACTCACCTCGAAGAACGGCTGGAGATGGCGATTCGCGAGTTGAAGGCGCTCGACCCCGACATTGTCGCGGTGCAAGAGGCGTCTGACAGTCGCAGGCACGGCAATGTTCCGGAGCGCCTCGCCGAAGCGCTTGGCTTTCATGTTGTGTTCGAGCCGGCCACCGAGCATGTCTTCGGCCTGTGGCCGCTCGATCGGCTTCTCGTCGGCGTAATGGGCTTCAGGGAAGGCTCGGCGATTTTGAGCCGCTTTCCCATCACCAGCTCCGACGTCCATAATCTGCCGCGCTGCAAGAAATGGCTGGAGCCTCGAATCCTGCTTCAGGTCACCGTCAGCACCATATGGGGTCCGCTTCACGTCTTTTCGACGCACACTGGTCGAGAGAATGAATGCCAGATGGAACGGGTGGGCGAGATCGTGCGCGACCACCTCGCCGCCGGACCATCGCTGCTCATGGGCGACTTTAATACCCCCGAGACCTCTAGGGTCCTCACCACGCTCAGGAAGGAAGCGGGCTTCATCGATGCATTTCGCATCGTCAATCCTGAGAGGAACGGAGCGACGGTGTGGCAGCGGATCGAATCTCCGCAATCGACGGCCTCACGGAGGGTGGATTTCATTCTGCTGTTGAACGGCAGAGATTCAACGGCCTCCGTTCGATCCAGCCGCGTCGTGCTCGATCGTCCAGGACAATTACCTGACGGAAGCCCGCTCTGGCCGTCCGATCATTATGGCGTGCTCGCGGAGTTCGACATCGCACCAAATCACCGATCGCGATAGCGCAGACGGCGCCGGCATGTCCTTGGCGCCGGCCGCCAGAGTACAATGCGCCCATGGCATTATCTCCACTGGTGCGCTTGGGCACGTCCACCTGGACATACGAAGGCTGGCAAGGCGAGGTCTACAAACAGCACTATCCGAAAGGCCGCTTCAAGCAGGATTGCCTCGCCGAATATGCGCGTTACGAGCATGACGGCGAGCCGCTCTTTCGCACCGTTGGCTTCGACTTCACCTTTTATGGACCGCCGACCACGAAGCAGCTCGAACACTATGCGTCGCTGGTGCCAGCCGGCTTTGAAGCTTGCGCGAAAGTTTGGGAGGAAATCACGATTCCCGAGTTTCCGCCCGGACTCCGGTACCGCAGCAAAGCCGGGCCGAATCCCCGATTTTTGGATGCGGATTACTTTCTCGACCAGGTGCTCCCACCGTTTGCTCAGGCCTTCGAAGCCCACACCGGCCCGTTCATCTTCGAATTCCAGCGTACCGGTCTGGATCCCTCCACCTTCCTGCCCAAGCTTGAAGCCTTCCTGCGCCGCCTGCCCACTCGGTTCAGCTATGCCATCGAGGTTAGAAATCCTGCTGTCATCGGTCCCGAGTATCGCCGCATTCTCGAAATACACGGGGTGAGTCATGTCTATAACCATCTCTACGCCATGCCGACGCTCACGCAGCAACATGAAAAGCTTGCGCAGCAGTTCACTGCGCCTTTCATCCTGTTGCGCCTCCTTACCCCGCGTGACAAAAAGTATCACGAGGCGGTGAAAGCTTATGAGCCGTACGATAAGCTCGTCCGTCCGCTTCCCGACATGCGCGAGGCCGCCGTCCGGCTCGTGACGCAGGCGGTGAAAGAACAACGGCGCGCCTATGTGCTCGTCAATAATCGCAGCGAGGGTCATGCGCCCGGCACGGTAAAAGCCATTCGTGAAATGATCATGGCCCCCCAGACCGCTCACGCGCCGTGAGAAAGGTTACTCTTTTCCCGCCTCGACATGAGCCATGAACGCGTCGAAATGCGACTGCAATCCGTAGGCAGCATAGAGCACTTCGAGACAGCGCAACATCTCGCGTACTGCGCTCACGAGACGTTCTTCCTCTCGTTGTACGTAGGTTCGCAATCGAGACACTTCAAGGGCGCGTCGTAGGGCAAACAGCAGCGCGCTTTCCTCCACGGGATTCACCAATATATCGTACGCACCGGCTTGCATCGCTTGCCGGATGAGATCCTCGTCCTTTTTTTCAAGAACGAGGAGCACAGGGCATTCAGGTCGGGCTTTGCGCACCGCTCGCACAAAGCCGATGCCTTCGATGCGAGTCTGGTGCGCGTCACAGATGACGGCTGTGAAATCGCTGGACCGGATACGCTCCAAAGCCGCAAGCGCAGAGTCTGCCGTCTCGATGTCGACGTCAGGAAGCCTCAGATGCAACATCGAAGTCACGGTATCGAGCTGAATAGGATCGTCATCGATGACGAGAACACGTGCGTGGGTCATGGGCCTCATTCCAGTCAAGACACAACAGGTGATTCCGCCTCAGATCTCATTCTGCTAAGCTGGTTATCGTCCTCTGACCGGTCAGATGCAACCTGCGCGCTGACTCCGGCGACGACTAAGTCGAGAGCGTTGCGAAAATGAATATCTGAGGACACTCAAAACGCTCAGGCATTATATGATAAACGGTCGACACATTTCGCTCTGACTGACGCTCGCAGGCAAAGGAGATTGGCGAATGAGAATTTGGCCCGGAAGTCCCTACCCGTTGGGAGCCACATGGGACGGCGAAGGAGTGAATTTCGCGCTGTTTTCAGAAAATGCCACTGCGGTGGACCTCTGCCTCTTTGACAGGCCGTACGACTCTAAGGAGACGCATCGCATCCGGATGGAAGAATGCACCGATTTCGTCTGGCATGTTTATCTCCCTGAAGCACGGCCGGGACAGCATTATGGATACCGCGTCCATGGGCTCTATGACCCGGAAGCGGGACATCGCTTCAATCCGGCGAAGGTCTTATACGACCCCTACGCGAAAGCAATCTCCGGCACGATCAATTGGTCGGACGCATTGTTTGGTTATCGGATCGGCGACCCCAAAGCGGATCTCTCACTCGACGACCGGGATAATGCCACCTCGATACCCAAATGCATGGTGGTCGACCAAGCCTTCACCTGGGGGGGAGATCAATTGCTGCGCACGCCGTGGGACCGGACCATCATCTACGAGCTGCATGTGTACGGCTTTACCGCAAGACATCCGGATATTCCCGAGAACCTTCGCGGTACATATGCCGGTCTTGCCACACCAGCGGTGATCGATCATCTCCAGAATCTCGGCGTCACGGCGGTGGAATTGTTGCCGGTCCATCATTTCACCCGCGACAAGCACCTCATCGACCGCGGACTCACCAACTACTGGGGCTATAACTCAATCGGATTTTTTGCACCGGACATCCGCTATGCGACATCGGCCGATCAGGCCAACCATGTGTGGGAATTCAAGACCATGGTCAAGGCGCTCCATAACGCCGGCATCGAGGTCATTCTCGACGTCGTGTACAACCACACCGGAGAGGGCAATCACCTGGGGCCCACGCTGTCTTTTCGCGGCATCGACAACGCGTCCTACTACCGGCTGGCCCCCATGCAACCGCGCTACTATCTCGACTATACCGGTTGCGGCAACACCCTGAACGTTCGCCATCCTCGCGTCCTGCAGATGATCATGGACAGCCTCCGCTATTGGGTGCTCGAGATGCACGTCGATGGTTTTCGATTTGATCTCGCTTCGACACTGGCGCGTGAACTGCACGACGTGGACCGCCTCAGCGCCTTTTTCGACATCATTCATCAAGATCCGGTGCTTTCGCAGGTGAAACTGATCGCCGAACCCTGGGACTTGGGGGAAGGCGGCTATCAGGTGGGAAATTTCCCGCCCGGCTGGGCTGAATGGAACGGCCGCTACCGCGACACGATCCGGCGCTATTGGAAAGGAGACGGAGGACAAGTCGCCGAGTTGGCCTACCGCCTATGCGGTAGCAGCGATCTCTATGAAGGGGGCGGCCGCCGTCCACACGCAAGCATCAACTTCGTGACGGCGCACGACGGCTTCACGCTTCATGACTTGGTCTCATATAACCAGAAGCATAACGAAGCCAATGGCGAAGACAATGCTGATGGCACCGATGACAATCTCAGCTGGAATTGCGGAGTCGAAGGACCAACGACGAAACCCTCGATTGTCGCGCTTCGCGAACGACAGAAGCGCAACATCCTCTCCACTGTCCTCTTGTCCCAGGGTGTCCCCATGCTGTGCGGCGGCGACGAGATCGGCCGGACGCAACGTGGCAACAACAATGCGTATTGTCAGGACAATGAGATCAGCTGGGTTGACTGGAAGCTGAGCAAAACGCAGCAATCCCTCCTCACCTTCACCAGGAACCTGATCGCGCTGCGGCAGAAGCATCCGGTCTTCCGGCGCCGTCGGTTCTTTCAAGGCCGACGAATCCGCGGCGCGGAGGTCAAAGACCTCTCGTGGGTGCGGCCCGATGGAAAAGAGATGACGGATGAGGACTGGGCTCAGGGGTATGTCCGCTGCCTCGGCGTTCGACTGGTGGGCCATGCCATCGAGGAGAAAGACCCGAAAGGCAGGCCGATTGTGGATGACACCTTTCTACTATTGCTGAATGCCCATCATGAGCCACGGCCCTTCACCCTCCCCGCCCACAAACGCGGGGTCCGCTGGCAGCAGGTGTTTGATACAGCCATGTACGACACGAATGGGAAACCCGTGACGCTCATCAGAGGCGGAGAGCAGTATGATCTGGAAGCGCGGTCCCTTGCCCTCCTCCGCTTGCGTCAAAAAACATAGGAGAGAGCTCTCTGCGCTGTGGCGGTCAGTTGGACTCAGAACGCGAAGAAAGGTCCTGTCCCCAAGCTGCTCGATTGTCCTTCAATCCCGACGAACACGGTGCGGCCAAGAAAAAACGGCAGTCCCCAGTCGAAGATGGGAAACTCCCCTGCCAGATTGTTAAAAGCCGCATTGTTGGTCTGAACCAGCTGCTGGGTATTGGCGACCTGAAAGGGCATGACCGTCTGGGCGCCGTTGACTCCGAGCATTGTCGCCGAAAGGTTGACGGGATTGGACGGGCAATAAAACGGATCCAAGGGTGCCGCGCAGTCAGGCAGGCTCGCATCGGGAAAGAAGAAGCCGTTGGAGCCGGAATCGATGATGCTTTGCGCGAGCGTGCTGCCTTTGTAGACCGTGGTGATAAACCCGTTGGCATCCGTGAGGAGCACGGAGATGCCGGGCGCCGGGGTATTATTTGCTGCGGTATCAATCCCCAGGATGAGCGAGCCCGAGACCGTTCTCGCACCCGTGGATGGAACATTCGGCAGCGTCAGCACAAGCCCGTTGTTCCCAGACGGCAGCAGCCAGATGGGATTCTGCACCTGGTTCGCCAGCGGCACGGCAGTGCCCGCGCAGGAGCCCCCGGTGCACGAAAAATAGAGTGTGTTGTTGCTGTTCGCCACACACACGGGGCCGCAATCCTGCTTGAAGAGACCGATTCCAAGAATCCCATTGAAGCCGGTTTCCTGAGGATCGGCATCCACCATATCGTTGCACGGATTGACGGCAACCGACTGTCCACCGAAGGTCGGCGAGATCACCTGAATAGGGGTCCGGACGGCTTGTGCTTCGCCCAAGACTACGTCAGCCAACTGCACCGGCCCCCATGACGTGGTCCCATCTGCAAAAAACGCACACACACCCAGCGGGCGTCCTTGCGCATCCACTGATTGTTCAAGCGGGGTTGCCAGCACCGAGCCGAACACACGAAGGCCAACCGATCCGACATCGATCAGCAGATCCGACACAGTCTGACAGTTGTTGGTGCCGGGCTGGCAAATCGTGACCGCTCCGCACAACACATTGATGGTCGTGCAAACACCCGACGTACCAATGGAGATCGCCAGGGCATTCGGGGCGCCCGACGTGGGCGACGTCCCTTGCCCATCGTCGTTACTGTTGCAGCCGGCGAGCAGGCACAACAGGACACACGCTGGGGCAATCTGCTTCATTGAATGTCCTCTGGCCTGACTCCCGGGGGAAGATGGGTTGAGAGGTAAGCACGACCCCAGAGGGATCGAGAATTGCCGGCCTGCTCCACCACCAGGCCGGCACTCTTCATTCTGAAGGGCTCTCTGACTCGCGGCTTGCGGTTTCGCGCCTTGGTGAGGCCTTCACGATACTCTCCAAAATACTCGCCGAGCAGCAGCGGCAAATCCGGCACGCCGGTGCCTTTCCATACAACCGCAAAGACGACGCCGTCGGGAGACACATACTCTTTGATCTCCAGCCCGGCAACCGTGATCGTGTCGATCGAATAGCCGTTGACGCTACCGCTGCGAAGTTGTCCCCTCATCACGACTTGATCACGTTCGACCGTCGCCGCCGATTGCCCCAAGGCTGCCCAGGCCGGCGGCAGCACCGCCGTCGCCGACAGGGTCATGAACGCAGCCGTTCGAAGCAGGATCTCCATCTCGCCTACCGCTCCTTCTTTTACCTTACCGTAAGTCGATTGCCGAGCGATACCCTACTCTTGGGGTCTCTCGCACTGCCGGAATCGGACCTTGTGTGGCGAATGGTAGGAGCCGAAGAACGGATTCAAGAGGTATTAGCGCTGGAAGAAAGAGCGCAGGCTCGGAATGCATTTGTTGATGACGTCTTCGGTCGGACTCACCAGCGTGAGGACCGGATAATACCGCTCGCTCCACAACTGCGTGAGATACACAGGAAGAAAATAGAGGGCGCAGGCGAGCGCAAAAAGGAGCACGCTGAGCGTCACATCTTCGGCAAAAAAGCGCTTTCCGGCCATTCCGCAAAACATTCCGGCCGCCACGAGAATCTCCAACAGCCAGACAAATTGTCCCAGCGAGAGTTCCACTGGCAGGCACAAGCGCGATGAGAGGTGAATCCTCCGCGGCCCCTTCGGCAACGGACTGAGTAGACGATGCCCCATGCGGTGAATCGTCCAGCTCATCCCAAAGCCAAGCAGGCTCTGCAGTGCGATGATGATCGGCGAACGGTTGGCCACGATCGCTGCCGGCCCGATCATGAACAGCATCGGCGCCGCGTACACGGTGAACGCGAGAATCGCTTCGTACGTCAGCGACCGAATGAAGGCGCGGCAGCTTTGCGTGAATGCATCGGTGCGGGACGAACCGTTGTATTCCATGAACACTGAATCGTTTCGGCTAAAGCGGTAAGGATGTCATTGAGGCGGAGTGCATGAGCGGTGTAGCCAACGAACTGTTCCTCAAATGCCAACGCCACTGCGAACCGTTGGCCTTTGTAATGGAAGAGGGGGACGATGTCAAGCGACAGATCGTTCGCCTGGGAAGGGGCTCGTCCCGGACAAACGATTGCAAAGCCATCGGTGGTCGGGCGGGTGGAAAAGTTCGCCCTGGGTACGAGCGAGATCACTGATCACTCATCACTGATCGCTCATCACCGAATTGTAACGTTTGAGATGAGATGGCTCCTCGCAACAGCTTGGCACCAGGATGAATCCTTCGGCCGCGTCGCCGTAGGCGTGGAAGCTGTCGGCGAGGACATGCCGAGCGGCCAAAGCGCACAGCGCCGCATCGATCTCGTCGATGCTCGAGCGACGGTCTCACGAGCATCGACGAGATCGATGCTCGTGAGACCGTCGCTCGAGATGCCGGCCCGCTCTAAAAGCCGCCGCCGATCCACCCGTTTATGCTTGGCCAAAAGCGTTTCGCCCGCCAATCTGCAGGCGATCGCCTGTGGAAAGGTTTCGAAGCACAGAGAGCCGACGACGGGTGCCCGCCCGTCGTAAAGCCGATAATGAGGGACAAGCAGCCGAAACAGGTCGGCTCCGTTGACCATCCAACGATAGAATGGATGCACTTCACCGATGTCCTGGCGTGGTGTGCAGAAGGCCGATATGCCGAGGCCGGTCAGCTCGCGCTCACAGGCTCTGGCCCGTCCGGTGAGACTCCACTGGCATGGCGCATCGATCCCAACGGCTGAGACCCCTTGCCGTCGGCACCAACCCACGACATCCTCAGCGCGGCGGGTCGTCAGCGTGGCCACAACCCGAGCATCTGTCAGGGCAATGGCGTGAAAGCCCTTCTTTGTGCCGCCGACATCCACGCCGGCGACCGTGTGCTCTATCGCCTTCATGTCTTACGTCTGTGCCGATGATAGTGGGCGGCAACCTTGCTACGGTTGCCGCAGAGGCTCATGCTGCACCAGTGCCGTGCATGGTTCTTAGTCGTGTCGTAGAAGAAAAGCACACACGCCGGGTTTTGACATTTTTTGACCAATGACAGATCGCACGTGACCAGGAGATCACTCGCGGCTTCGGCCAGCAGCCCGAGCAGCTGAAAGGTGTCTTCGGACTTCGACTCGTATTTCCGCTCAAACCTCCCATTCTGCCGGCTTATTTGAGAATACCCTACTCGATGGCGCAGCAGGTGATTATTGATGGTGTCGAGCGCCGCTTGCGGAACGGGCTTGCCGTCGGCAACCCGTTCGGCCATGTGCCGCATGGTCGAGCGGAACGCCTTTACCTCTTTCAGCGTTTCCGGACCATGGCGGTCCCGCACCCTCTCGCTCTCTTTGGCTTCTTTCCCGGTCACGAGACCCGCCTCAATGAGCCAGGCGACCACATCCTTCCACGACGGCAATAAGTCCGTGGGCTGTCCGTTCAAAACCACCTCAGTATTGATGAAATCCAAACAGGGGTGGTTGCCGACGAAGAGAAAGGGGATCTTAGGCTGCACCATCAAATTCATACTTGACAGGTTAGCCTACGGTTGGTATAACCGTCAAAACAATGTTTAGACGGTTATGCCCTACAAGACATCCGTCAGGATATCCCGGAAGCATCAGCCGCTGATCGGCGGCACAACCAAAGGAGTCTCCCATGAGTACGTATGACGCATCGACCCGTTATCGGAAACAAGAAGTGGATGGAGTCAACATCTTTTATCGGGAAGCTGGCCCGCCAACCGCACCTGCCGTCCTGTTGCTGCACGGCTTTCCGACTTCCTCGCACATGTTTCGCGGACTCATTCCACTGCTGGCGCCGCATCTTCATGTGATCGCTCCAGATCTGCCGGGATTCGGATTCTCCGATGCACCGAGACGATCTCACTTCGCCTATACCTTCGATCACCTGGCCCACGTGATGGAACGCTTTGCAGAAGCCATCGGCCTCGACCGCTATACGCTCTATATCTTTGACTACGGCGCTCCGATCGGTCTTCGACTGGCGCTTCGACATCCCGAACGGATCGCCGCGATCGTGTCCCAAAACGGGAACGCCTATGAGGAAGGTCTCAGCGCGGGTTGGAATCCGATTCAACGATACTGGGCCGACCCCAGCCCAGAAAACCGAAACGCGTTGAAAAGCTTCCTCTCGCCTGACTCAACGAAGTGGCAGTATACGCAGGGCGCCGATGAATCCCGCATCGCGCCGGAATCCTATGCGCTCGACAGCGCGCTGTTGGCACGTCCCGGCAACGAGGACATTCAATTGGATCTGTTTCTCGATTATGGGAACAACGTGAAGCTCTATCCCCGCTTTCAGGAGTATTTCCGAAAGCATCAGCCGCCAACGCTCGCCGTCTGGGGAAAAGGCGATCCTTTTTTTCTCCCAGCGGGGGCGAATGCCTTTACGCGCGATAATCCAGATGCGCGGGTCACCTTCTTTGACACAGGCCATTTCGCGCTCGAAACGCACAGCGAGGAAATCGGCGTCGCGATCATTGAGTTTCTCCGTGCGCTGGAGCCTGCTGGCGTCCCAGTTGGCAGGCAATGATGCAAGACGAACGTACGCTCACAAGGAATCCGTCATGAAACTCCTCTCAATTCAGGTCGGTCGTCCGCGCCAGGTGACATGGCGGCGCAGGACGGTGACGACGGGCATCTACAAAGATCGGGTCGAAGGCCGCATCATACTGCGACGGCACAATTTGGACGGCGACGAGCAAGCCGACTTGAGCGTACACGGCGGATGGGACAAGGCGGTCTACGTCTATCCATCCGAGCACTATGCGTTCTGGCGCACGGAGCTTCCCGCCGTGCATTTGCCTTACGGCGCCTTCGGTGAAAACTTCACGACAGAAGGCTTGGACGAATTGACCGTTTATATCGGCGATGTATTCTGCATCGGCACCGCAGTGGTCGAAGTCACGCAGCCCCGCATGCCGGGCTACAAGCTCGGCGTGCGATTCGGACGCCCCGATATGCCGCAACGGTTTCATGCGAGCGGCCGCTGCGGCTTTTATCTGGCCGTGCTGAAGGAAGGTGACGTTGGAGCGGGGGATGTGTGGGAACGCATTGGCCGGAATGACAAAAGAACGTCTGTGCTCAAGAGCTATCGCAGCTCTCTTTCGGAAGTTGGGTGAGAAGCACCATGGAACGGTTCAGCGGCTGCTCGGTGGCGAAAAGACTTCGTTCAGGTCGCTGAAGCTACCTCCTGGCGCCGGCCCGCCACTGATGACGTAAATGCGCCCTTCCGCCACCGCCGACCCAAGGCCGTGACGCGCGGTGGGCATTGGCGCCATCGACTGCCAGGCGTCTCGCGCGGGATCGTAGGCTTCGTTTTCGCGGAACGTTCCGTCCGCGCCCTCCCCGCCGAAGACGTACACACGGTCGCCGACTTCGGCCGCCGTAATGCCGCTGCGGGCGGTCGGAAGGTCGGGCGCCCGGCTCCATGTATCGGCGTGGGGATCGTACACCTCGGTGACCGAAAGATTGCGGTGATAGTCGCCTTTGAGCCGTCCGCCAATGGCGTAGACTTTTCCCGCCGCCGTGGCCGTCGCAAGATGGTCTCGCGGGGTGGGCAACGGCGCGCGCGACGTCCAGCTATTACGCACCGGATCATAGGCTTCGACCGCTCCGCTGTTCGCCCTTCCTTCATAGCCCCCGATCGCATAGAGCTTGCCTTCATGGACGGTCACGGACAAGGCGCCCCGAGCAGTCGGCATCGGTGCGCGCTCGCTCCAGGCATCGGCGACCGGGTCGTAGGCATACACGGTGGCCACAGGTCCCCACACGCTCAGTCCCGACTTTTTGTAGCCACCGATCACGTAAAGGCGACCACCGACGACGCCGATGCCCACATGGTGCAATCCAACCGGCATGGGCGCCTTGGCGGTCCATCGGTCGGTCGAAGGATCGTACTCTTCGAGGCTTGGGGTAATTGCAAAACTCAGCACATTCCCCAAGCTGGGCTCTTCGAAGCCGCCAACGACGTAGATCTTGCCTCCAACCGTCGCCGCAGCCACTTCCGTCCGCTTCATTGGCGCCGGCGCCGCAGTCCGCCAGCCGCCTCCATCCTGTTGTTGTTGTGCCGCACATACCGGCAGCGCGATGAGACACAGGCAGGCACCCAGAACGTCGCGTCTTATGGAGCCACCCAGAAGCCTCACGAGACGCCTTCGACCGGCTGTGGCGGCGGCTCTTCCGGCTCTTCCCACAACCAGGCCTCAAGCAGCATGTAACTGACACCGAGCACCACAGGACCGACGAAAATTCCCACGAGGCCAAACGAAATGAGACCACCGATAACGCCCGCAACGACCACCAGCAGCGGAAGGCGTGCACCTTTCTGAATCAACAACGGTCGTATGACGTTATCAATGGTGCCGACGAAGATCGTCCAGATCAACAGCGCCGTCGCCCATCCATGGCTACCCTGCCAATACAGCCAGGCTACAGCCAGCAGGAGTACCGGCACGACGCCCACTTGCACCACACCGCACAAGAACATCAATACCGTCAGCAGCAAGGGGAACGGCACCCCGGCCACGGCAAGCCCGATGCCTCCAAGGGCGGCCTGCCCGAGGGCCACCAGCACGATCCCAAGCGCCACACCGCGAATCGCCTGCCCGGCAAGGTTCACCGCCCGTTCTCCGCGTGCACCGGCAAGCCGTTGTCCGAACCGGCACAGGTCCGTCACCGCGAGATCTCCCCTGGCGAACAAGACCGCCGCGATCAGCACCGTGAGGAGAAATTGGCCCGTAATCGCGCCGAGGCTTCCGAGCTGTCCGAGCAACCACGTCCCGGTCACTCGGGCGTAGGGCGCCGCGTAACGGGCAAGTTCCTCCGGACCGGATGAGGCAAACTCACTCCAGACCGAGGCGGTCTTCGGGCCCAGCAAAGGAATGCTTTCCACCCATCCCGGGGGCGATGGTAGACTCAACGACCTGAGCGATTGCGCCCAGAGCACGATCTCGTCGAGATGGGCGACGAGTGTAGCGACCGCGAGCGAGAAGGGCACGACAAAGATCAACAGGAGGACAAGCGTCATCACCGTAACGGCCAGCGCCCGGCGCCCCCACATGAACGCTTCGACCTGTAACATGAAAGGCCAGGCGGCGACGACAATCATCGTGGCCCACAGCAAGGCGGGAATGAAAGGACGCAGGATCCAGAACGAGGCGGCGATAAGCCCAACCATGAACAGCACGGACAGACTGGACCGCGCCAGGTCTTGAGGTGTGGTCGGCTCACCCATCTTACTTTAGGGCTCTTCCTCTTCGACCTGCTCGATCGACTGCTGAATCGCGGTCACGAACGCGGGCGGATCCGAGAGATCGCGTTCCGTCAGCTGGAATTCCGATACCAGCACCCCGTCACCGTCCACAAGGATCAAACGATACCCCGGTTTCACGGCTCCAGCCTACACCGACTCTGAAGACTAAATCACCCCCCTCGAACCTCTGGTGTATCGCCCTATGCCGCCCTGCCGACAAAGGATCTATCGGAATGCGGCTTTCGACCGTGGAACGTGAAGGTCACCCCGTCGGATTTGAGATCCTGGAAATGACCGGCCTCGGTATCAAGAATGTGTAGCTGCTCTCGAAGTGCCAGCAGGTCCAAATCTGAGAGCTGCTCGCCGTGCGTCCGGAGTTTCCGGTAAAGGTTCTTGCTGTCGGAAATGAACTGTTTCAGCGTCTGCTGCATATCCATAACAGGGCCTCCCCTCATGTTTCGTGATATCGGAAATCCTCGCCATCCTGCTTTACTATCTGCTGCTTTCCCGTATGGTCGACCTAGTAAGAACCCTGGTTTTGGCAGACGGTGGAGCCTTTTCCCACTATCACCCTTCCATACGCCTCTACCATCTGTCTCCTACATTCGCCTACAATTCGTCGCACCATAGGTCGCTGTTCACACTTGCACAGGAGGGGCCACCATGCAGACCTACGTCAGTCTTGTAAAATTCACGCAGCACGGTCTTCAAACGATGAGAGAAAAAGGGATTGAACGGGCGGAAATCGTCAAGCAAAACGCCAAGTCTCTTGGCGGCAAGCTGATTCAGGCTTATTACTGCCTCGGCGAATACGACGTCATCGCCATCTGGGAATATCCCGACAACAAGACTGCGATGAAAGCCGCCGTGCTCAATGCCTCCCTCGGCCATATAGAGATCACGACCCTGCCGGCCGTGAACCGTGAGGAGTGGAAGGGGTTGTTGCAGCAGACGCTGGGGAAGAAGAAATAAGACGATGGAGTGAAACCGTGATACCGAAGCCGGTGTCTCCTGCTCCGAGCTCCAGCTCGACCACACTAAGGGCGTGGCGATGAGTGCTGTCGGTCTCTCTTGCTCGCCGAACGCGCACACCCAGAAGGAGAGGGCATGAGGGCTGATGACCTCCTGTGCTCGCCGAACGCGCACACCAGATCCATCGTATTGTCAGATAGGCGGTGCTCGTCCAAGCGCGCACTTGGAGGTCAATCAGCCCTGCCCCTAAGAAAAATGGGACAGCATCAAGAAGTGTGCTCGTCCAAGCACATGAGAGACCGATCAGCCCTCATCGTGAATGAAAGACGCGCGAGCTTGGTAGGTGCATTGTAGAGGGAACAAATCTTCAGGGAAATCTACAGCCAGAAACCGTAAGCGTACCATTGACGACAACGACAGCGAGCGGTCTGGGTGAGGTGAGAGGGAAGAGAGAGGGGAATGATGCAAGTCATCGTCATGAAAGGAATTCCCTGGATTGGTCTTGCGGGCCTCGCGCTGTTAGGACTCACTTTGCCGTGGGCGGGAACGGTAACGGCGGAGCAGGGGCATCAGCACGAGCGGATGCCCAGTGTCATGGAGTACCTCCATCGCCTCGACGATCCGGAGCGCGATCAGTATCAGAAACCGGCGCAGGTCATCGACGCTCTGGGACTCACACCGGGCATGCATGTCGCCGACCTCGGCGCCGGCTCCGGCTACTTTACCCGGCGATTCGTGGAGGCGGTCGGCGAGACCGGCAAGGTCTACGTGATCGACGTCGAACCCGAGGCCTTGAAGTACGTGGAACATCGTCTGGTTCAGATGCATCGGCCGTTCAAGGCGGAGTTCATTCTGGCCAGGCCGGACAATCCGAAAATTCCCGTCGAATCGGTCGATCTGATCTTTATCTGCAACACCTACCATCACCTCGAGGAACGCACGGAATATTTCCGCAACCTCAAGTCATCGCTCAGACCCGGCGGGCGCATTGCGATCGTCGATTTCTATCACGACGACCGCTCTGGAGAGCTCGGCTTTCCGAAACGGCATCTGGTCGCGAAAGAGAAAGTTCTTGAGGAATTGAGGGAAGCCGGCTACCGCCTGGTGAAAGAGCACACGTTCCTGCCGAAACAATACTTCCTTGAATTGAGCACAGGCTGACACGTCCCGAGGTGAGCGAAGATCACAACCGCCCAATCAGCAGAGCCGCGGCGTACAGGAAAAGTCCCACAAGACCTCCCACCACGGCTCCATTGATGCGGATGAACTGCAAATCGGTGCCGACCTCGCGCTCGAGCGTGTCGACCATATGGACCACCGACCAATTACTGACTGTGGCCGTAACCAGTTCTCCGATCCTGTCTCGATGTCTCGTCGCCAGATCGATCACGAAATCTTGCACGCCCCGCTGCAACAATGCCACAAACTGAGGATCCGTCCTCAGGGTCTCGCCGAGACCGGCCAAGGCGGCATCCATGTAGGCGCGGACTTCCGATTCTTCGCGCCGCAGATCCGTCAGCAACCAGTGTTTGAGACTGTGCCAGGATTCGTCGAGGAATTGCAGCAGCGCATCATAGCCCAACAACTGGTCTTTGATGGACGCTTCCCGTTGCATGGCTTGCTCCGAGTGCATCAGCCATTGGGCCGTCGACTCGAGGCGCTCGATCAGCTGTTGCCTGGCAGGATCGTGAGGATCGTCCCGCATTTCACGAAGGACCGATTGAAACCAGTCGACAAACTTGCCTGCCACCTTCTCATCAAGCCGGACGAGATTGAGGAGCCAGGACCAGGGCAGCTTGTCGGCAATGAGGCTGCACAGCCGACCTCGATGGGCTTCCACGGATTCGGTCAAGGCGGTCAGCGCATCATTCAACAATCGGTCCCGTTGTGAGTTCTGCAGAAATCCTGACAAGGCCTGTCCGATCAACGGTGCCACATGCAGGCCCCGCAGCGTGTTCGACGCGAGGTGCCGGATGAACGGTTGCATCGCTCGATCTTCAGACGCCTCCACCATGCGGGCCACTAGACCCGCCGCTTCCTGAGTCAGGCTTTGTCTTCGTATCGGATCAAGCAGCAATGCGGTGCATTCGTTCGGAATGCTCCAGCTCTCGATCAGTCTTCCAATGGCCTCCGGTGTCAGCAGCTGGCGTTGAGTCAGGCTGCCCAGTCGGGAGGCAATGCGCTCCTTGTTTCGCGGGATAATTTGCGTGTGAGGAATCGGCAACCCGAGCGGCCGCCGAAACAGCGCCGTCACGGCATACCAGTCGGCGAGCGCACCCACCATGGCCGCCTCCGCAAACGCGCGGAGCCAGCTCAGCGCCGGATAGCTTTCCTCCCACAGGAGCGACACCACGAACAAGCCCGCCATGCACAACAGCAGTGCTGTCGCAATCGTGCGTGCGCGCTGGTACTGGGCTTCAAACGAATCACGCTCCATGCCGCTGATCATGCCACACCTCTCTCACGGTTCTCCTGAACGAATGTTTTTCCTTGTTTCGCCCTGCTGCTTACTGTACCGTACGCCCGCCATACCAAGCTTCGCTTGACCCGCTCGCTTCGATCAAATGCGAGCGGATAGGTACTTTGCCTCCGGTAGTTCTCACCATGCTCAGCACCTACGATTTGACGTTATTGGGCAGTCTGGTTACTGCCGGCGGGCTCGCGTTTCTTCGTCAAGGCAAGTCGCCGCATCTCAATGTGCATTGGCTCGCTGGTCGCACGCGGACGATCGAACTGCCGGCGGAAAGTCAAAAGCAGCATGCGCGGTCGACCGCCTTGGCCGGCGCTCGATGGCTGACCGTCGGCGCCTTGACCCTCTTCATGGCCTACGTTCATGGCGCCAAAGAAGGCTACCTGTTCGGTCCGTGGACCGACGTGATATTCCACCTGGTGTTCGTGTCCACCTGCTGGGCCACAACCGTGTATCGGATCAATCAGGCTGCCAACCGTTCGACCCGCGTGTTTCTCGACCGGCAACACTAAAACGACTGCCTCACCACACGCTCAAACTCTGCCACCGCCGCAACCACACCTCGAGGGTCCTGTTGTATCCGGCTGCCTAAGATCAAGACGATATCCCGTCCCAATACCGTCATCGTCTCGGGGATGCGATCTTGCCCGATTCTGCCGCCGACCGACGGCATCGTGGGCAAAAGATGGCCCCAGGGCTGCCGGCAACTAATCTCGACAGAGACACAGTCGTCCTTCGACATCAGATAGCCCGCATCAAAGGTTGGATAGATGCTCAGATCCGCTCCGGCCAAGCGAGGCAGCAACCCATACACCACGGCAGGTGCGAGCCCGCCCGCTTGTTGAACGACCTTTGTTCCCAACAAGGACGGATGGCTCGCAATCGGCAGTGCCAAGGTCGCATCGACCGCAAGCGCACGCAGCGCGTCGAAACCGGTCAGTCCCGGTGCGACCAAAAGACCCGTTGCCCCCAGGGTCTTGGCATGCGCGGCGCGCCCGCGCATCGAATCCAACGCCCCGCTGACGTGGGCGAAATAGAGACAGGCGCGTCCTCGTTGCGCACTCTCCGTTGCAATGGCCTCGGCACAGTAAGCCACTCGTTCATTGAACGGACAAAACGGCTGATCGAGCAGCCCCTGATCGTCTTTGATGAGATCGACCCCGCCTCGCACGAACTGACCGGCCAATTCCGCCAGTTCCACCGCTGAGCGTCCCAACGGTTTCAACACGCCGCAGAGCAGCGGCCGATCCGAGACGCCAACGGCCTGCCGCAGACCATTCATCCCGTGGCTGGGCCCCCGCCACTGCGACAGCAGCCCCTTTGTCAGAGTTAAGGACAGGAGACGCACGTCCGAGCGAAGGCTGCTCGTCCCGAATACAAGATTCAGCAGCGCACTACAGTCACTTCCGACGAGGTCGCCTGGATAGCTGATGGTGGCTGCATAGCGTCCTCCGGCAAGTGGCCCCAGATGTTCGAGTCGACCGAGAATCCTGGCGTGAAGCGCGGGAGCAAGCAGATCCGCATCTGCTTCAATGGTCTGATCCAGAGCAATGCGCTCGGCCAGCGCACGGGCCTGCATCTCAGGCCCGTCCACTTCATAGACCGCCGTCAAGAACTCGGCTTGTTCCTCCATGTTCTTACCTTTTTCTCGTTCAGCACCTACAGGACCCTCACGGAACGCGTTTGAGAACGGAGCATTGAGGGCACTCATTGTAGCAGTGCGCAATAAGCGATAGGTTCCTCCCTCCCACTACCTTCCTCTCCCGCTGTGGGGTATCATGCGGCAGCTTTTTGGCTAGCACCATTCTCTCTTTTCCCTCATCTATCATCCGCCTAGGCTCGGCCGGGAAGGAAAGCTGGAACTAATTCCAGAAGGGCGCGCGATGCGATGAATGAGAGCAGCAAGAGCGCAGGTTCCGCCCGGCGGAGCCAGGAAGGATCGGACCAACCCGTCATTCCTGCTTCGGTCACGCTTCCTGAAATCACCGTGAAAGCGGTCGTGCTGTCGGTCATCCTTGCGGCCATTCTCGCCGCTGCCAATGCCTACCTCGGCCTGTTTGCCGGCATGACCGTGTCGGCTTCGATTCCGGCCGCAGTCGCCTCGATGGCGATCCTTCGCTTGTTCAAGCGATCGAATATCCTCGAGAACAACATCATACAGACGGCCGCGTCCTCGGGCGAAGCGCTGGCCGCCGGCGTCATTTTTACCATTCCGGCGCTGGTGCTCGTCGGCTATTGGTCCGACTTCGATTTCTGGCAGACGGCGTCGATCGCCACCGTAGGCGGGCTGCTCGGCGTGCTCTTCACGATCCCACTGCGGCGCGCGCTCATCGTCACGGCCCGCCTGCGGTTTCCCGAAGGGGTCGCGACGGCCGAAGTCTTGAAGGTCGCGGCGCCAGGTCGCACTGCCGAGGGCAAAGGCGAAGCAGGCCCGGTTCAAGCGGCCCGTGACTTCAGAACGCTGATGTCCGCTGCCCTGTCTGGGGGAGCAGTGAAATTCGGCGAAAGCGGCCTGCGACTATGGACTGAATCTCTCGAAGGCGCGGCGCAAGTGGGCCGCACAGTGCTCTACACCGGCTTCAATCTGTCGCCCGCGTTGCTCGCGGTCGGCTTCATCATCGGATTAAACACTGCGATTGTCGTGTTTCTCGGCGGCGTCATCGGTTGGGTGTGTCTGATACCGGCCTACGGTCTCATTTACGGCCTCCCGCCTGATAAGACCGGATTAGCGGCCGCCATGGCAATTTGGAGTGCGCAGATTCGTTACGTTGGTATCGGCGCGATGCTGACAGGCGGGCTCTGGACGTTGACAAAGCTGCGTGAGCCGGTCTGGAAGAGTCTTGAGACGCTTCGTGACACCTACCGTGCGGCAGGCTCTTCGGAGTCAGCCGTCGTGCCGAGAACGGAGCGGGATGCCTCGCTGCCCTGGATCGTGTTTCCCTTTGTGTTGTCACTGCTCCCGATGGCTTGGATCTACTCGACGGTCGTCACCAGCGTGCCAATCGGCCTTCTCATGACCATCGTGATGGCGGGTGCCGCCTTTCTATTTTCCTCGGTAGCCGCCTACATGGCCGGACTGGTCGGCAGCTCCAGCAATCCGGTGTCGGGGGTGACCATCGCTACGATCATGGTCGCCTCGCTCCTCCTCGTGATGTTCATGGGCGCCGGCCATCCGGCCGGACCGGCTGCCACGCTGGTGATCGGCGCAGTGGTGTGTTGCGCGGCCGCGATGGGCGGCGATAATTTACAAGATCTCAAGACCGGCCATCTGGTCGGCGCGACGCCGTGGAAACAGCAGATTATGCAGGTCGTCGGCGTGCTCACCGGCGCGATGGTCCTCGTTCCGGTTCTCTCCTTGCTGCAGGCCAAATATGGCATCGGCGAGCCGACGGCAGACCATGCCCATCCGCTGAGCGCACCGCAGGCCTCGTTAATGGCCGGTCTCACGCGCAGCGTCTTCGGCGCCGGCTTGCCGTGGCCGCTCGTCGGTTTAGGCGCCGCGATCGGGATTGTCGTGATTCTGATGGATCGGCAGCTGGAAGGGCGCGGCAGTGACCTTCGCCTCCCCGTCCTTGCCGTGGCACTGGGCATCTATCTGCCGTTCAAGCTCTCGACGACGATTTTTCTCGGCGGTGTGTTGGCGGCTCTGGCCAACCGAGTCGCGGGAACCGGCAATGAGCCGTCGCGGCGCGGACTCCTCTTTGCAGCCGGATTGATTACTGGGGAAGCCTTGATGGGAATCTTACTGGCGACACCCATCGCACTAGGCGCTTTTTGGCCCGGCCTCAGAGCCGATCCCTTCATGCTGTTCGAGGTCCCTCCATTCGGCGGTTGGCCGGGAGTCGTGATCGTCGCGCTCGTGGGATGGGTGTTGTATCGAATCGCGAAAACCCCTCAGCGGTTCTAGCCCGCCCCAGGTATGCCTAGGAAAACCCCTGCTTATCTCACCCTGCGTTGCTTGTAGAATGAACATAAGAAACCAACCTTCGTGTGAGGTGCCTTATGTTTCATACCTTGACCGGCAGCCTCATTGTCTTTTTGTCCATGCTCGGGATCATCTTCGTCTTCGCGATTTTCATGACGGTATTGCTCAGGTGGATTTTCGGGAGAGAAGAAGAGGCCGTGGCATGGTCGTCCATGGTTGCACCGACGCGGATAGCCACTATGCGCAGGGCGGCCTGAAGTCGGAGTGTTTGTTTACGATTGGTGTCCGACGTTCGCACCCTTGCACGCTGAGTGACCGCAGGTGCAGGTAGCGTTGCTCGTGCCAGAGGCACAAGCGGGACTACAGTATGCCCACTTGTCGTGGACGGGACAGGTACAGCCTCGATGTGCGCAGGTATGGGCTGGACGGTCTTGCGGTTGAGAAGGAGCCGGGCGGCTTATGTTCATAATCCGTCGGACGCTCTAGATCTTGATCACTATTGTGCGCTCGCGTGCTTCAGCATACTGCCCTCGCACCACCCATACCGCTAGAGAAATCCCTCGTAGATCAACGCATGACTGACATAGGGTAAAATGGAGATCCACGAGGAATATGTGAGGGATCTATGGCCATGGAATCGGTGATGCTCCCGCTGGGAACCACAGCGCCGTCGTTCATCCTGCCTGATGTCGCCACCGGCAAAATGTATTCGCTCGATGCGTTTCATGGCAAGGACGCTCTGCTGGTGATGTTCATCTGCCGGCACTGCCCGTATGTGAAGCATGTCGAGCAGGAGATTGCCAAGATTGGAAAGGACTATCAAGATAAAAAACTCGGCATCATCGCCATCAGCAGCAACGATCCGGAGACCTATCCCGATGACGCACCGGATCAGCTCAAGGAGATGGCGAAACGGCTCGGTTTTCGATTTCCGTTCTGCTTCGACGAGCAGCAGGAAATCGCAAAGGCCTACAAGGCCGCCTGCACCCCCGACTTCTATCTGTTCGATGCGCAAAGGAGGCTCGTCTATCGCGGGCAGCTCGACGACAGCCGGCCGGGCAACAACAAGCCGGTCACCGGCCGCGACCTGCGTGCGGCGATCGACGCTGTGCTCGCCGGCAAGCCGGTCGACGACAAACAAAGGCCCAGCATTGGCTGCAGCATCAAGTGGAAGCCCGGCAACGCTCCGTCGTATGCATAGTACGCGTATGCATCGCACGGCCTCATCCCGCTGAGAGATCGAGTTAAGAATACTCACCATCAAGGAACAATTCGGACAGCGCGGTGTCGTCGATCGTAAATAGACAGCGGCATAAGCCGTGTGATTCAATTTGTCCTCTTAGAGAGTGTTGGTGAATCGATGGACCGCATTGAGAAAAATTATCGAGCCCTCTTGGCTGTCGCTGTTGTGCTCAATTCGCAGCGGGATATGAACAGTCTGTGGGAGGCGATTACGGCCGAAATCACGAAGGTGATCCCTTGGGCGCGGGCGTCTGTCACTCTCTACGATCATGAGGTCGATGGGTTTAGGTTTTATGTCATGGCAACGACGACGGCAGAAGTCGTGCTGTTACGCAAAACGGTAGTACCACGAGTCGGGAGCGGTATGGGTTGGGCCTATGATCACAAAACGGTGCACATCCGGCCCGACCTGAAGCGGGAGCGGGTTTTTCTGGAAGACCAGTGGTACGTCCAAGAAGGTCTCGGACGAATGATTAATCTGCCGCTTCTCGTTGGAGACAGGTGTCTCGGCATTCTGAATATCGGCAGCATAGAGCCGGGAACTCCCGATTCCAGCATCCTCGAATTCTTGACGCAAGTGGCAATTCAAATTGCCTCTGCGATCGATCATGTCCAAGCGTACGAGCAGATCGATCGACTGCGAGATCAACTTGCCAAGGAGAACGTCTACCTCAGCGAAGAACTGAAGCTCGTAAAGAACATGGGCGCATTGGTGGGAAAGAGCCCTGCATTCCAGCATGTCGTAGACCTTGCCCGCCAGGTGGCATCCGCTCCGACGAGTGTGCTGATTACGGGTAAAACAGGAACCGGCAAGGAAGTGATCGCTCAAGCGATCCATGATTGGAGCCCGCGAAAATCAAAACCATTGATTCGGGTCAATTGCGCTTCCTTTCCGGCTGGCTTGGTCGAAAGCGAATTATTTGGCCACGAGCGAGGCGCATTCACCGGTGCCGATCGCGCTCGCGAAGGCCGATTCGAGCTAGCCCATGGCGGAAGCCTCTTTTTGGATGAAATAGGCGAGATGCCGTTGGAGACGCAGGCCAAGCTCCTACGGGTCTTGCAGGATGGCATGATCGATCGACTGGGCGGAAAGCAGCCGGTTCGTGTTGACGTTCGCGTGATTGCCGCCACGAATAAGGACTTAGCTGCTGCCGTCAAGCACGGCACGTTTCGAGCGGATCTCTATTATCGACTGAATGTCTTTCCTATCGCCCTGCCACCCCTCCGGGATCGCCCGGAGGATATTCCTTTATTGGCTCGGCATTTTCTCGAGCAATACCGCGTGAAGCTCAATCGTTCGTGCAAGGACATCGATCAGGACTCTCTCGAAAGGTTGGTTCGTTACGCATGGCCCGGCAATGTCCGTGAACTGGAAAATGTCATTGAGCGCGCGATGATTCTTTCGCATGAACCTGTGTTGAGGATCGACGACAAAGCGTTGGGTTCGCAGGACACCTCCTTGGCTGCCCCGCCACCGGCCGGCCTCAAAGAACTCGAACGACAACACATTCTGCAGACCCTCACGCTGGCGAATTGGCACATCGAGGGTCCCGACGGTGCGGCGGCACGCTTGCAGATGCCTCCCAGCACGCTGCGCAGCCGGCTCAAGCAGTTGGGGATAAGGCGACCGCCTTCCCACTGAAGACTCCGTACCGTAACAGCCCGCGATCAGTCGTGGGGTGAACCCACGACCGGCCACGACCCGCCGCGGATTATTTTCCATCCTCTTTACCGCCTCCTCCAAGGGCCATGGCCCACACACCTCGCATTCCAATTGGTTACGACCTGGATCGATAGATGAACGTCATAGCGGCACAGCCCGTGCAGTAAGTTCAGTGTGCAAGTACGATCCAACTCACCACGTGCAGAAAGCAAAGGATGGCTATCAGATCCTTGCGAATAAGTGAAATCCTGATCGGTAGAGAAAATCTCGGCTTGGAGGCCCAACCATGGATCTAAAAAACCTGATTCTTAGAGAGTTATCGGAAGGGTTAACAGAAAAGGAATTGGCTTCGGCTGTTCGGGTACCACTTCGAACGCTCGTGAATGTCCTTGCGGGCAAGAATCCAAAAGACCTTGCCGTCTGGGAACGATTCGCAAGGTACTTTCGGATGGAGCCGGACGTCCTCCATCCACTCAACCGGAAGTGTGAAGGCGTGACAAAGGAGCGAACCATGAGACGACAGATTCTAGGGCTATTCGTTGTGCTCGCAGTGTGGTGCCTCTCGGGCATACCCCTCGGTGATGCGGCGGCCCGTTCTGAGCAGGCACACTCTCACCTCATTCCCGGAGATCGGATTCTACTCGGCACGGTCGTGGACATCAGAAGCGACCAGGCCAAAATCGCTATGAGTGAGGGACAGCCGAGGTATGTCCCTGTGAACGTGCGAAAGGATAAGGGATTGCCAAAACTCCACATCGGCGATCTTGTCGAGATCACCATCAACGATCAGAATCTGCTCGTCGATGTGCATAAAGCCGGTGAGAGCAGCCACCATCTTGTGGTTCGAGGACAAGTAGCCGAACCAATGCCCACCGGCCACGATCAGGCGGTGATTCGCACGAGGGATGGGAAAGAAGAGATTCATCTCATTCGACCGGTCGCGAGAAGCAAAGTGGCGTCCATTCCCATCGGGGCCGATGCCATTTTTCTCATTGACGAGTTGGATAAGATCGTGGACGTGACATTGGGGAGCGTGGAATCTGTGCATCGCGCGGCCGTGCTCGGGCAACAGAAATCGCCTCTCAAGGGCAACCTCAGTCAGGTCGGGGGTGTCATCCTGAAACCCTTGCACGAAAATACGATTGTCATCCGGACCGAGAACGGCAACGAACACTCGTATCAGGTGCGCGCGCGCATTCAGCCACGGCTGCGGACGTTATCCGCAGGCGATACCGCCGTGCTGTTGGTTGACGAAGAAAATCTAGTGATGGACGCCGGCTTCTAGAAGGTAGCCGAGAAGGAGGATATCATGAATATGTCAGGTGTTCCCGCAGGCGGGCTCAACACGATCGGTCAGATTGACGCCACGAATCCGTTGGTGTTTTATGCCGGCCAGGACGGCATGGAGATTGCGGTGGCCTTGTGTTCAACCCACACGGCGGGCGCGCCGGTGGTCGATCAGGACGGCAGATATCTCGGGTTCATCAATGAGTTTGATGTGATGAAGATGCTTGATAGGGGACGGGATTTGAGCACATTACGGGCAGAGCAGATCATGCGGAAGGATCGGCTAGTGATCGCGCCTTCGACGACGATTTCCGAGGCAGCGAAGATGATGGAGGAGCATGGCGTCGTAGGCCTCCCGGTTGAGCACGACGGGCTGGTCACCTACTCCGTCACTCGTCACGATCTCCTAAGGGCACGGATAGGCCTGGGTGTAGGTATGGGCATTGGCTTCTAGACACGAAAGAAGCCACTGAGACGCAATCAGGATCAAGGCACGAACAGAACGCGCCATGATACGGATTAAACGTGTGTGCCGCGGAGCTGTTGGATAAACTTAGGTGACTGAGGCTTGAGATGCCCCCCATCGTGGGTACTTCCCCGCCTCCCGAGGAATAGCCAAGTCCCCCTTTCCCTCATAATCTGCTTCTTACAGGACGCCTCAAGAGGAGACAGACTGATGTACGAGTCGTATTACAACCTTCGGACGAAGCCCTTCTCGCTTCTACCGGATAGCGACTTCCTGTATGCCGGTTCGACCCATCGCGCAGCCTACAGCACCTTGGAATATGGCCTCATCAGCGAGGCGGCATTTATCGTGCTCACCGGCGAGCCGGGCATGGGCAAAACGTCGCTCCTCCGGAAGCTGATT
>DATIGH010000019.1:0-11095 GCA_035454845.1 Nitrospira sp. | reverse complement strand
TATCTTGACGCGCGCATGGTGCGGCGTCAGGTCTGTCACGTCCATCGGACCGCCGCATCCGTTCTTGATGCAGGTGAGATGCTCGTGTTGGAGCGCCTGCACGAATCGACGATGCGCCTGCCGTTCCTGCTCCGATTTCATTGCTTCTTCTCCTCATTCATGAAAGCAGTCGAGTCTCTACTTCACTCCCAGGCGGGACAGTGTTGCCGACCTCGCATGGCGCGTCGTTTCACACACCCACCCTCAGCGCGGCCGAGATAGCCTCCGACTCACATACCCCCTTTGCGGGTGGTGTCGATCACCTTTTTTCACCCGCCCACCCAGCCGCGCCGAGACGCGGCTTTCACCAAGCGCCCGCAGTAATACCGACGTTCTCGGACTGTTTGTCCTTCTCTAGGGTGAACCGTTTAGCCTCAAACGTGCGCGCATGAAGGAGCGCCGCTCGAATTGGTCATTCCAAGCTCGCTCGCATCTCTCTTCGGGGCGGGGCTGGATTGATCTCCTACTGCGCGCTTTCTCACCCTCCCACCCTGCGCATGTCGAGACGTGCGCTTTGCCCAACGACGAGCACACCTCTTGAGGCTTTTCCATTTTTCTTAGGGGCAGGACTGATTGACCTCCAAGTGCGCGCTTGGACGAGCACCGCCTATCTAGAAATACGATTGATCTGGCGTGCGCGTTCGGCGAGCAAAGGAGGTCATCAGGCCTCATGCCCGCTCCTTGTGGCGTGCGCGTTCGGCGAGCAAAGGAGATCAACCAGCCCATACGCGCCTACACCCCCCAGGCGCCGCTGACCTGGATGTTGGCGCCGTTCACGTAGCGAGCGTCTGGACTCAGCAGGTAGCGCACGGCGGCTACCGTATCGTCGACCGTCCCGATGTACCCTGCCGGAATACGTTTGGTCATGCCGGCAAGTTCGCCCGGCGGTGCGCTACCGGAATCAATGAATCCCGGCGAGATGGCATTGACCGTAATGCCGTGAGGAGCCAGCAGTTTGGCGAGGGTTCTAGTGAGAATCAGGACACCGGCTTTGGCGATGTAATGGGCGGTCACATCGGGCTGAGCGACCATCTGATCGGCATTTGCCATGCTGAACGTAATGATTCGGCCGGCGCGGCGGCCCTTCATGCCCGGCGCAGCTGCCTGGGCGAGATAAAAGATCGGGTGCAGGTTGGACTCGAACATCTCCTTCCACCCTTCCACGCTTTCATCAAAAAGGTTCACGCGGTGATACGGCCCGGCGCAGTTGATCAAAGCATCGATGTGTCCCCATTCTCGTTCGACACGGGCGATCAACTGTTTGGCCGCGACGGGATCAGACACGTCACAGCGGATGGATGACGCCTGACCGCCTCGTTCAACAATGGCAGCGGCCGTATCTTTGGCCTCGGTTTCGCTATTTCGATAACAAAATGCAATGTGCCATTGCTTCGCGGCCAGATCGAGTGCAATCCCGCGGCCGATGCCCTTGGCCCCTCCAGTGATCAGTGCGACGTTCATGGTCATGGTGTCCTTATGTGCGTGAACCGAGTCGTTTCCCAAGCAGCTGCAATGCTCCTGCCGTTCTCTTCGAGAACGATTGTTCCTGTTTTGGTTTCGCCGCGTCAAGCCGGCTTGCCTCGATCAACATGTGCAAATCCTCGACAGTGTCCACATCGCGCCAGCGGGGCAATTCGCCAATCTGGAGGCCATAGCGTGCGGCTTTCTCCTTCGTCAGGGCGAGCACCTGATCGGTGGACCAGGGAATGCCGGAAAAGATTTCTCGAGCGGGTTTCTTGAGGCCGATCAAATAATATCCGCCGTCGAGCGCCGGCCCTATGGCAATGTCGTGCCGGTTCAATAGCTCAAGAGCCTGCCGGTAATATTCAAGCGGGAGGGAGGGGACATCGGTGCCGACGATGAGGACCCGCCCATAGCCGCGCCCGAAGAGGGTCGTACAGACGTGATGCATCCGTGTTCCCAAATCTTCTCCCTCCTGATCGAGCAACCTCACCGCATGGCGTTCTTCCATTATTTTGAAGAAGACCAGTGTCGACGACGGCGCGCAGGCCAAATAGCGATCAACGGGGAGCCGGAATGTCGTGACCGCCGTCCGGGTGCGTTCAAGCGTGTCGATCACGAAACTTCCGTGTACGGTCGCCGCTTCGTCGGGGGTGAGAGGAGGACACAGCCTTGTTTTGACCTGACCGGGAACCGGCGCCTTGGCAAAGACAACCAAAGCGCCATCGGCTGGCTGTCGCGGGCCAGAGGCATGGGGCGAGAGGCGAGGGGAAGGAAAAGCCGCTTTTGTTTTTCTTGACTGGTGATTCATCCGATCCTCTCGCCCCTGGCCCCGCGCCTCGTGCCTGCGGCTAGCGCACATCCCGATACCACTGTACAATCCGTTGTGGACTGACGCCGATCCAATACAGAAACCGCAAAGCCCACATCAAGAGGACGGTACGCAAGGGGCCCTGCCCCTCCCAACGCCGGTATGACGTGGTGACTTGTCTGTCGATGGCGAGGGTGCGACCGGTCCGTTTCAGCCGCGTGCTGAACTCGACGTCTTCCATGATCGGAATATCAGAAAACCCGCCCAGTCGCTCGAAAACCTGGCGACGGACGAACATTGCTTGATCGCCGGTTGAGATACGGGTGATCCGCGATCGCGCGTTCATGAATGTGCTGATGATCTGACCCCAGACCGACGGACGGTCGAAGCGGATATCGAAGCGGCCGCCGACGACGTTCGGATCAGCCAACGCTTCTTGCATCAACTGTCCGGCATCGGCCGGCAAGTGACTGTCCGCATGCAAAAACACGAGCACGTCGGAAGTGGCCGCGGCTGCCCCCGCATTGAGCTGTCTCGCACGGCCCGTCGAGGTGGACAAGAGCCGGACCGGACTGGACACCGGCTCTTCCGTGCGTGCGGCCACTGCTTCGACCAGGACCCTTGTGCCGTCCGTACTCCCGCCATCGACGACGAGGATGGCATCGAAACCAAGTCGGGCCGTGAGCCGCAGAGTCGTCTCGATCACGTCGGCTTCATTGAGCGTGGGAATGATAACCGTGAAGGTCACCTGGACTGTGGAACGACGGCGCTAACCCTTACGCGGGCTTCTTGGGCTCGTTGAACATAAAGTACATGACGATGAGGACCGTCACCCAAAAGACCACTTGCTTATGCCAGAACAACACTTCGCCATAGTGAAAGAATCCCAGCGCCAGCCCAATGGCAAGCGCCATCACTCCGTACCGGAGGGCAGGCATCTCGATGGCGGCGTTGGCCCAGACGGCGAGACCGCCGAAATAAATCAAGAAAGGGACCACGTTGATCTCGAATCCGCCGCTGATCGAGAGAAACACATTGAGAAAGCCGATGAACATCAGCGCCGTTCCGATCATCAGCCCGATGACGCGCATGTGATGATCGCTTCCCGATTCGTGGCTTTCGGGCGGAGGGGATTTAGCGGGTGAGCGTTGCGAAGGGTCCTGGGGAGGAGGAAGGTTGGTCGGCGCCATCGGTGTTACCGCGGGATCCCTAGTCGAGTCTGTCAGGCTTTGAAATGCTTGCTGAGGGTCAGGGCTTGCTGTTGATAGGAAGAGCCGAGACCGACGCCATAGAGCCGATCGGGTACGTCGAGCATCCTATCATACACGACCTTAAAAAATGTCTGACCATCATGAATGAGAAAGGGGACATCGTGCGGGCGCACCTCGAGCACGACTTGCGTGCCTTTGAGTTCGCCGTCTGCTCCATACCCGAAGCCGGGATCGAAGAAGCCGGCATAGTGGGTGCGCAGTTCCCCGCAGGCGGCCTCGTAGGCCACCATCTCGGCGGCATAATCCGGCGGCACGCGGATCCGTTCCTTGGAGGCGAGAATGTAAAATTCTTCAGGTTCTAGCAGCAGGCTGTCTTGGCGATGTCGGTACAGCGGCTCCCAGAAATCCACCGCGGCGTAATATCCGATTTTCGACAGGTCGATCACATGGCTGTTTTTCTTGGCGCGATATCCGATGACCGTTGTGCCGGCGCGATCTTCCCCTTTGAGATCGATGCGTAGGAATAAACCCCGGTCGGTGCGGAACTCTTTCGCGCGCAATGGCTTGCGGTTCAACAGGTTGTGATACAGCAGCGGTTCCTGACGGTGCAGGCGTTGTAGGGTCGCGTCGGACGCCGCAGCCTCCCCGCGTACGAACCGGATTTGGTTCAGCGACTGGCCTGTTTTCACCTTGATGGCGAACGAACGAGGCACGACTTCGAGAAACAAAGGGCCTTTATAGCCGGCGCGGATCTCATCGAACCCGGCGTTCAGGTCCGTCACGATGCGCGTGAACACATCCAGTCGTCCCGTCGTGCTCTTCGGGTTCGCCCGGGCACGGATGGTCGACGGAAGCTGTAGTGACTCCAGCAGCGGCACCAAGTAGACGTGACCTTTCTCGAGAATCGCGCCGCCGGTCAAATCCATCTCGTACATCACCAAGTCTGACTGATAGAAGTCCATGACATCGAGACGGCTGGAAATAGCAGACAGCTCGGGCAAGAAACTGCTGATCAACCGATACGCTTTTTTCCCCAGCCGGAGGTCAAGGCTCGCCGGTTGGACCTGTCGATCCTCGATGGCCACTGGTGCGGTGATCGTGCCCGTGGTGATGAGCCGTGTGATGTGCTGATAGGGGAGAATGCCTTGCGCGGGTGGTTTTGTCACAGGTCGTCCGCGTCTCCGCCGCAGCTGTTGCCCCAGGACGCGTAGCCGCCGCGGTCTGGATAGCTGTCACCACCACGCCCATCGTCAGCGTACGTCCGTGCCCCGACCATCGGCAGCTCCCGCCTCTCCCCGCCATTGTCGAAGGAGCTGTTGCCAAACTTCGCCTGCGGATAGTGAAACGTCTTGTTCTCGTAGTTGCGGAGAACAGCGCCGTCTTCATCCATATGCACGACATAGTCCCCGGGAAGGAGCGGAATTTTCCCGCCGCCCCCCGGCGCATCAATGACGAAGTGGGGCACCGCCATCCCGCTGGTGTGACCCTGCAGCGCCTTGACGATGTTCAGCCCGGCCTCGATGCTGGTGCGAAAATGGTTCGTGCCCTTCGTCAGGTCGGCTTGGTACAGATAATATGGCTTGACCCGCGCCAGCAGCAATTGATGCATCAGCCGTTTCATGATCTCTGGATCGTCATTGACGCCTTTCAACAGCACGGTCTGGGCACCCAACGGAACGCCGGCGTCGGCTAGCATGCCACAGGCGGCCTTCACCTCGGGAGTCATTTCGTCCGGGTGGTTAAAATGCAGGTTCATATAGATGGGGTGGTGGTTCTTGAGGATGGCGCACAACTTCGGAGTAATACGCTCGGGAAGTGTGCCGGGGACCCGCGAGCCAATACGGATCAACTCCAAATGCGAAATGCTTCTGAGCGCCTTCAAAATCCGCTCGAGGAGATGGTCCGGCAGCAGCAAGGGATCGCCGCCCGAGAGGATCACGTCGCGGACTTCGGTATGTTCCCGTAGATACGCGATGGCTCGATCGAGCTCTCCCTTCTTGAGGAACCCCGGCTTGCCCACCAGTCGCTTTCGAGTGCAAAAGCGGCAATAGATCGGGCATTGATTCGTCACCATGAGGAGAACGCGGTCGGGATAGCGGTGAACCAGGTGAGGAACCGGGCTCATGAGATCTTCTTCGAGCGGGTCGTCTTCGGCATCGATATCGGTCAGCTCGGCCGGATCGGGCATTACCTGCTTCCAAATCGCATCGCCCTTCTCTTTGATGGTGCTGAGGACGGTCGGCGTAATCCGCATGGGATACGGCCCGACAATGGCTTCGAGTTCTTCTTCGTCCAGCCCGAAGCGGTCGGCTAGATCCCTGGGCTTCACGATGCTTTCGGCGAGAATACGTCTCCACTCCTCCATAGAATGCTCCTTGATAGAGGCAACAAATAAGCCAACACATTGAGCGACCGACTCAGTGCCGACCACCCTGCCTAGCTGTCGGTATCGGGTCCGATCACACTAGCCGGCTAGCCGTTCGCCGAACGACGTGATACGGCCTTGGTTTCCAAATGGGCGAGAATGGCGTCCGTCTCGCTCAGCACGACGTCGCCGTCTTGAAGGACGGGCACATAATACTGTCCTGATACGGCAAAGACTTCTTTGCGCTGTGGCCGAAAGTCCGGAACGACGACGTCGTCGTAGGGCAGGTCGAGCTCAGCCAGTTTCCGGCGCACGATCTGACACTCGGGACACCATTGGACGTGGTACAGCGTCATGCACACTCGCTCCTCCTTCGACCGAACATGGCACCATGACGGCATCTTTCATGCCATGGATCACTTTCTTATCTGCGGGACAGATTGTGGCCAGAATACCAGCCAGTTCGGCTGTTTCGCCAGTGACGAAATAGTACGGAGACAGTCTGGCCCGACCAGCCATCGTCCTGATTTCTCCGGTGTGTGCCTCGAAATAATCGATGTGATATTGCCGGCCTTTATGAAATTCCTGCAGCACATACGGAGTCCGGGGGAACGCACGTTGCGAGGTCTCGAGGGCGGCGGCCCATTCCTCTTGCGGTAAGTCATGACCGACCGACACTCCTCGGCTGCCCCAGGCCAGTTCGGAAAACCCTGACGGCTTGAGGACAAAATGCCTCTGCTTTTGCGTCGCGACGGCAAGGTCGCTCCAATTCGTCACCGACCGGCCGTTGATCGATAGGCCCGGAATGACGGCGGAAGGCGGCACAGGCGCCGGATCCACAATCCACGTTCGGGGCATGATCGTCGTCAAATGCACAAACAGTTCCTCGCCCAACTCGGTACGCCAATAGGGGGCGAGTACGGGATGGTGCAATAGCGCGAAAGCGGACTTCTCTTCGAGCGACGGCTTGTATGGGGGCGTCACGGAGACCCAGCCCTTTTTCACGGCGTATTGAATCAATTCATGTTTGGGAATGTTCGGCAAGTCGAAGAGTTCGTAGAACCGATAGATGAGGCTGACGGGACGATCGCCCGCTTCGATGAGCCGCAGTCCTTCTTCGGTAAACCGAATCTGCCGTGGCTCAATGCAAGACGTTTCGAGCCCTCGTGCCGTCAGTTGCCTGGCCATCCACGTCATCTCCGGACGGTACCCTTTCGCTTCGTCCGACACGACAATGGCGACCAGTCCGGGATGAATCAGGTGATGCCGCAGCATCGCATCGAAGCCCGCCACGAGACCATCCGGCCCCCCGATGAGTGTTGGGTGCTCAGAATCGACTCTTGACGCTGCAGCAGAGTGCTGTGCGTAGAGCTGCGACATGCATGCCGTTAGACCGATTCCACCCGGCACCGAATCCAGCTCGGTGATCACCATGCCGTCTTGTGTGGGAATGATGTCCGGCCGAATGACGCCTGGAAGATCGTCGCGAAACCGCTTCATCCGGCTGTAGGTGACCAAGGCTTCCGGTTTCCCCTGATCGAGCCATGATGCCACCCAGGCGGGTTGTGTGCCTCGGACGCTCTCGATATACAGACGGTTCACGGCTCGGTAGAAGCGCCATAACTGGGGCCCTAACTCCTGAAAAAAGGTCAGCTGATCGCTCGAAAGAGCCAGAGGATTCAAGCCAATGCGCCAAGACGTCTGAGTGGTTTCGAGAGCGGTGCCACTTGAAGGCGCATCAGTCGGCGGCGTGAAGAGACCTGCCTGAATGAGTCCATCTCGGATGCTGGCACAGCGGGAGAGGAGGTCGGAGGTAGCCAAATCAGACAAGGGATGTGTTCATGCCAGCTTGCGCAGATGGAAAGGATCGTAACACGCTCCCTAGGAACCTACAAGGGGCGCAACGACGGAGGGTGAGGGGTTGGCCGGTAATGCCATGCGCACACAATTTTTCCCGGCGGTCTTCGCCGTGTAAAGAGCGGTGTCCGCGGCGACAATAAGGTCGGAGGGAATGGACGCGTGGATGGGATAGGTTGCGATACCGATGCTGCAGGTGAGCGCGAAGGGATGAGTGTTGAGCGCGGTCAACTCAGGCAGCATCGTCAAGGTCGTTACGCGGTGACGGAGCCGTTCGGCGGCGCTCAGAGCCCCATCCATTGAAGTGTCAGGCAGAATCAATGCAAATTCTTCCCCCCCATAGCGGGCGGAAAAGTCGCTGGCCCGTGCCATGCCTCGGCCTGGCGCTTGCTGGCTATCCAACAGCCAGCCCAATTCGCGAAGCACCTGATCGCCCATGGTGTGCCCGTAGACGTCGTTGATCTGCTTGAAATCATCAAGGTCGATGAACAGGAGGGACAGCGGACGCATGGTGCGAAGGGCGAGGGCGCAGAGTTGGCCCAGTGTTTCCTGAAAATGTGAGTGATTGTACAGGCCTGTCAGGCTGTCGCGGATGGATTGGTCGCGCAGCAGCTGGTTGGCCTGCATGAGATCCCGGTTGGTGTTGGACAGTTTTTTGACAAGCCCTTCGGCCTCCGACTGCTGGCGCTTGATGGCGGTGATGTCCGTAATGGTTTCGACGACATGGGTCTGACCGTTTGAAGTCTGAGCCTGCGCCCACTGAACGAGGAGGTACTCGTCGTTGGGAAGGGGCACCTCGCTGGCCGTCGGTTTCCCGCTCGCGACGGCCTCGGGCATTTTGCAGAAGGTGCAAGGCGTGGCGCACCCCGCGATCTTCTCGTGGCAGGTCAGATTGGAAATATCGCCGAATTTTTTCTGAGATGTCTGGTTTTGAAATACAACCTTGTGCGTGAGGGGATCGATGACCGTGATGATCACCGGTTGCGAATTCAGCAACACTTGGGGGTCGTATTGTGGTGTTCCGGGAGAAAGCGCCATCGTGCCGGCCACGGGTAAGAGGCGGTTTTGCATCAGTATTCCAGCGAGGTGAGTTTGGGTCAACAATTTGAGTGTTTTACGAATGGTGCTAGAATGTGCCATCCATGCGGAATCCTCCATGACTATGCTGATTGCGAAGAAGGGCTCGCCTGTGACCGTGGTATCCCGGACCCTCCCGCAATTTGTGCCAAGCAGCGCATGCTTGCGTTGTGAGATCTGCTGCCGGTTCCCCGATCCGGACTGCGCGCTGCGCCCCTATTTCACCGGGCAGGAGATTGCCGGAGCGCTGGAGCATGGCCTCGGACCAGCTGCCTTTCCGGATGCGCAAGGCTGCCAGATCACCCTCGTCCCGGACGCGAACGGAGAGGGGTTTCACTGTCCCGCCTTCGACCGTGAGACCGGCATGTGCCGTCTCTATGACCAGCGACCGCTCGATTGCCAGCTGTATCCCCTCGCGCTGATGTGGAATGCCGCTCACAGTGAGGTCCTGCTCGGATGGGACCGCAAATGTCCGTTCCCGGAAACACAAGCGCCCGAGTCCATCCGCCGTTATGTCGGCCAGATGAAGATAATGCTCGATCAGCCTGACATGTTGGAACAGATTGCCCGGCATCCAAGACTGGTCGGCCGCTTTCAAGAGGACGTGGTGGTTCTTGCCGCTCTGCCGGCGCTGACCCAGTTACTCAATGCCCGGTGGGGGCAACCGCTGCACCGGCTCGTGTGGGATGATCTGCCCAGGGTGATGGATGCCGTGGACCGTTCCGGCCTTCGAGCGGCCCTGGCCGCCTATTCCGCTCCGTATCATTATCTGTGGAATGCCCTGCTTCCTTATTGGTGGGTCGAGCTCCACGGTGCGTTCTGTCTCTTTGTGCAATCGCCGAGCGGATGGTTCATGCCCTTGCCTCCGCTTGCCGAAGGCTCTCTCGAGCAGCCGTTGCGCGAGGCGTTTTCCCTCATGCGCCGTTGGAACGGGACCAGTGCGGTGAGCCGCGTGGAAAACGTTCCGGCGCGACTCGCTCCGGTCCTGGGCGCGATGGGCTATCGCCTCACTCCAAAGGACCCCGACTATATATATGGCGTCGATGCGCTTGTCCGGCTAGCGGGCGACCGTTACAAGTCGCAACGGGCGCTCTGTAATCGAGTCGAGCGAGACAGGGAGATCGTGATCGAGCCCTATCACCCGCGAGACCGGCGTGACTGCCGTCTATTGTTCGATGAGTGGAGAAGGCAGAAGCGCACTCAGCGGGCGGATGCCTATGACGAGTTCCTGCTCGAGGATTCGTCCTTCGCTCATGAAGTTGCCTGGTCGCATGCCTCGGATCTCCGCCTCGTCGGATCCGTGATCCGCAAGAGCGGTCGGCTCCGGGGCTACACGTTCGGCTACTGGCTGGACAGGACAACCTGGTGCGTGCTCCTGGAAGTGGCCGACCGGACCATTCCGGGACTCGCGCAATACCTCTTTAGAGAAACCTGCCGCACCGCGCGTGCAAACGGCGCTGAATATATCAATACGCTCGATGATGCAGGGCTCGTCGGCTTGCGCAAATCGAAGCAGGCCTATCATCCGCTGGCGGGCAGCCAGAGCTTCGTGTGCTCCGAGGCCGGGCAGCCATGAGCAAGCAAGATTTTCAACAGCCGCTCGATTCCACTCGCTATCGCTGGCTGCCGCACCTCATCATCTTGATGAATCTGGTGGCTGTGGCGGCAGGCGTGTTTCTTCTTCGCAGCCTGGAACACCGGCTGGTCTACTCCGCCGGTGAAGAGCTTCGCATTGCCGCTGCGGAGGTGTCCGACAAACTGGATCGTCTGCTGTTCGAACGATACGGTGACACCCAGATGATGGCGCGTGCCTTGGCGCTGCGGCTGTCCGACCCGACCTATCTTTCCAACTATTTGGCCTGGGTGCGGACCAACTACAGGCCGGTGTATTTGTGGCTCGGCGTGACGGACCCCAAGGGCATCATGGTGGCGGCCACGGACGCCACCTTGCGCGGTCGCGATTACAGCCAGGCCAGCTGGTTTCAACGCGCCCGCGAGATGAAAACGACCCAGGTAGAGGATGTGGCGGTTCACGATCCGGACAACGGGACTGAAACGATTGCCTTCACCACGCCCATTGTGGATGCCGCCGGTACGTTTCAAGGGGTCGTGACGAGTCGCGTCGCGATGTCAGTGCTCGAAGACGTCACAACGAGGACGGTACGCTCTCTGGAAGCCCAGCCGGAGTTCGCCGGAGCCGTCACCTTCCAAATGGTGACCACCGGAGGCATGGTCTTCGTGGATTCGGATCTCCTGCGCAAAGGACCGCTCAAC
>DATIGH010000018.1:0-8751 GCA_035454845.1 Nitrospira sp. | reverse complement strand
CGATGAGCAAGTACAAAGTCACCAACGGCGAGTATCTCAAATTCGTTCAGGCCGGGGCCAAGCCACCGCACTTCTGGACGCGGCATGGCGGCCAGTGGTACTGGCGAGGCATGTGGGAAGAGATTCCGTTGCCATTGGATTGGCCGGTCTATGTCACCCATGAGGAAGCGCACGCCTTTGCGGGCTGGATGGGAAAGAGATTACCGACCGAAGCCGAATTTCATCGGGCCGCCTACGGGACCCTGCACGGCGAAGAAGAACGGACATACCCATGGGGCGATGACCAGCCGGATCGCCGAAGAGGAAACTTCGACAGTCAGCGATGGGACCCTGTCTCCGTGACCGCCACCCCGCTGGGGGACAGCGCATTCGGGATCGCCCAACTGGTCGGCAACGGATGGGAGTGGACCTCCACCGTCTTCCAGCCGTTTCCCGGGTTCCGACCGTACCCGTTTTATCCGGGCTACTCGGCACCGTTCTTCGATGGCGAGCATTATGTGCTCAAGGGAGCCTCCCCTCGGACGGACGCAAGATTGCTCCGCCGATCGTTTCGCAACTGGTTCCGGCCCAACTTTCCCTATGTGTATGCCGGATTTCGATGCGTGGAGGTCTGAGATGCCCTCGCACACGCTCCGGACGGATCCACTTCGCGAGTTCGCCGGCGCCGTGCGCGAGGGTCTCGGAAAAGTTGGCCAACGCGAACTACCTTCGCGATACCTGTACGATGAGCTGGGCACGGCGTTGTTCGAAGCGATTACCCTGCTGCCCGAGTACGGGCTGACACGTGCCGAGCTGCGGCTGCTCAGCCGCCACGCCAGAGCCATAGTCGAATCTCTTGCGCCTCCCGTGGCGGTGGTGGAACTCGGGAGCGGCAGCGGCCGAAAGACACGCTGGATTTTGGAAGCGCTCGCCGATCGAGAGCCAGTCGCCTATTTTCCCATCGATGTGTCGGCGGCGGCGCTCGTCAAATGCCGGCAAGAGCTAGGCAACCTCGGCGCAGTCAGCATGGTCGGACTGGAAACATCGTATCTGGAAGGACTTCACGAAGCCGCGGCCCGCCGCCGGCCGCAACAGACGCTCTTGGTGTTGTTCCTGGGAAGCAGCATCGGCAATTTTGACCGCCCGGCAGCCGATCATTTCCTGGGGGAGATCCGCCGGCATTTACAGCCCGGCGACGCCCTCCTCCTTGGAACCGATCTGGAGAAATCTGTCGGTGACATGCGGCTCGCCTATGATGACCCCACCGGAGTGACCGCCGCCTTCAACCGCAACCTCCTCGCTCGGATCAATCGAGAGCTGGGCGGAGACTTTCTGCTCACGAACTTCGCACATGAGGTACGCTATCAGGAGAGGGACCGTCGCATCGACATGCATCTCCGCTCGACCCGGACGCAAACCGTCTCGATCCGGGCCGCGGATTTCACCTGTACGTTGAGAGAAGGCGAAACGATCTGGACGGAAGCCTGCCACAAGTACCGCCTCGAGGAAATTCCCGGAATCGCCCGACGAATGGGATTTCGGTGCGACGCCCAATGGATCGATGCCGAATGGGCCTTTGCGGAAAACCTGTTCATTGCCGGTTAGCGAAGCAGACCCGTATCCCGCAAGAACTGTTCTGCGACCTTACGCACGGGGCGATGTTCGCCGTCCACCCGATCGTTCAACGTGCGCATGGTCTGGTCGGTGAACCGTCCGGCCAGTTCAGTGAGGGCTTCGCGCAACGGAACGTTGTCTTTCAACGAGTCTGACCGCACGACCAGACTGCTGTCGTACGGCGGGAAATAGCCCTTGTCGTCCTGCAACACCACCACATCGAGCCGCGAAAGCTGCCCGTCGGTCGCATTCCCGGCCACCATGGTGACCTGTCCCTGTTCGAGTGCCTTGTACAACAATCCAAGGTCCATGGTCTTTGGCGAGCCTTGGAGCGGAAGCCGATAGGTCTCCAACAACCCAACCAGTCCATCCGGCCGCTGCTGAAATTCATACCCCACGCCAAGCTTCCACCCGGGAGCATATTTCGCCGCATCACTCAAGGTGACGACCCTATGCTTCCGCGCGTCTTCCCCGCGGATGACCATGGCGAAGGTATTATTGAAGCCCAACGGCTCCATCCATTCGAGCCCGAATCGCTCATATTCGGCTTTGACAAGCGCGAGGCTTGCCGCTGAATCGTGGGTGGGTGATGCTTTTAAGATGGCCGTCAGTGCCGTACCGGTGTACTCGGGATACAGATCGATGTCCCCCTGCAGCAGCGCTTGATGCGCCAACATCGTGCCGCCTAGATTGAGTTTGCGGACAATCGGACGGCCGAGACGATGTTCCAGGTGCTGTGCGACGATCTCACCGAGAATGACTTGCTCCGTGAAATTTTTGGACCCCACCGTGATGGGGTGTTCTCTGGTGCAGCCGCCGAGCCCCGCCGACCAAAGGCCGACGATCAGACAGGCGACAATTTGTGTTCGACCCATTCGAGTCCTCGATCGGCCGCCACCGCGATCAATGCAGCCGGAACGGCGCCGGCCAGAAGCAGCGTCGCATCAACCGATGCCAGGCCGCGGAAGATGAAAACCCCGAGGCCGCCGCCTCCAATGGCGGCGGCAATCGTGGCCGTCCCGATCGTCGTGACGGCCGCGATCCGCACGCCGGCCAGAATCGTTCTGGTCGCGAGCGGCAGCTCGACCTCCCAGAGCAGTTGTCGGCCGGTCATGCCCATGGCCACGGCCGACTCGCGCACGGCGGCATCCACGTTCAAAATGCCGGTCAGCGTGTTTCGCAAGATCGGCAAGAGCGCATACAGCACGAGAGCGACGATCGCCGTGTGCTTGCCGATGCCGCCGAGGAACGGAAGCGGAATCAGAAACCCGAACAGCGCGAGACTCGGCACGGTTTGCATGACATTCGCAAAGCCGATCACCCATCGTTGGAGGAACATGCGCCGGGTGAGGAGAATGCCGGCTGGAATGGCCAGCGATGCGGCAATCGCCATCGAGAGACCGACCAGGAAGAGGTGTTCGAGCGTCAAATCGAGGATCTCGCGCGCCAACATGGACGACATCAGATCATGTCCTTCCAGGTGTCGTTCAGGCAGGTGTGAAAGGCCCGGACTTCCGGCTCGTCGGCCTTGAGAAACTCGGCGCGTCCGCCGAGAAAGACCAATCGTCCGTGGTGAAGCACGCCGATCCGGGTGCCGAGCAACAATGCTTCGCGGACATCATGGGTGACGAGGAGCGCCGTCTTCCCGAGCCGGTCGCGCAGGTCGAGGAACTGCTGCTGCAGTTCCACGCGAGTCACAGGATCCAGTGCCCCAAAGGGTTCATCCAACAACAGCAAGGGTGGGTCCGCTGCCAGCGCACGTGCCACGCCCACCCGTTGACGTTGACCGCCGGACAACTCGCGGGGATAGCGCGTGGCGAACTGCGCGGCCGGCAGGCCGATCTGCGTCAGCAACGTCTCCACGCGCGCGTCAATCTTTTGGCGCGGCCAGCCTTCCAGGCGTGGGACCAAGGCGACATTGGCGGCCACCGTGAAATGGGGAAAGAGACCCGCATCCTGAATCACGTAGCCGGTCCGGCGTCTGAGCCGGATCAGATCCCAGCCGGTCGTGGGTCTGCCCTCGACCACGACCTCGCCGGCGCTCGGCAGGAGTAAGGCATTCACCATTTTCAAGGCGGTGGTCTTCCCCGAGCCGCTCCGGCCCAGAAGCACCAGGGTGTCTCCCGCTTCGACATCGAAACTGAGGTTGGAGAGAATATCTTTCCGACCGAGACGGGCAGACACCTGTCGGAAGGAGACGAGAGGACTCATGGAGTCAACGGGCGGCAAGGTATTCGTGAATGAACTGCACCGCCATCGCCCCCTCCCCCACCGCCGAGGCTACGCGCTTCGTGGAGCCGAGCCGCACGTCGCCCGCGGCGAAGATGCCCGGACGGCTCGTCTCGAGATAGAATGGCTCCCGGTCGGCGGTCCAGTGGGGCGAAGAGGACACGAGCCGCCCCGTCTTCACGAAGCCTTTTGGATCGGTCTCGATCTGCGCCGGCAGCCATTCGGTGCAGGGAATCGCGCCGATGAAGGTAAAGACGGCGGACGTCTGGACCGTATGGGTCTCGCCGGTGCGGGAGTTCTTGATTTCGACCGCCTCCAACCGCTGGTCCCCCAGCATGCGGCAAATCTCCGCTTCGGATAACACCTCGATGTTGTCGGCGCTCTCGATGCGGTCCGCCAAATAGCTCGACATGTGTTTCCGCAGACCGCCGCCACGCAGGAGAAGATACACGCGTGGAGTCTGTTCGGACAGATACATGACGGCCTGCCCGGCAGAGTTGCCGCCGCCGACTACGACGACCTCCGACCCGCGACAGAGTTGCAGCTCCGTCGGCGTCGCGGCATAGTACACGCCCAAGCCTTCGAATTGCTCGCGCTGTGGAACGTCCAGCTTTCGATACTCGGCACCTGTCGCGATCAACAGGCATCGAGTCGAGACGCGCTCTCCGTCATCGAGCCAGACGACGGCATGCTCGTTCTCGAACTCCACACGCGCCACCCGTGACGGAGAAGAGAACTGAGTGCCGAACTTCTGGGCTTGCAATATGGCGCGGTTCGCGAGCTCGCCTCCGGAAATGCCGGTCGGAAAGCCAAGATAGTTTTCGATCTTGGAGGACGTGCCGGCCTGCCCTCCGGGAGCCGCCGCATCGATCACAGCGGTGGCCAGCCCTTCGGATGATCCATAAACGGCTGCAGCCAGCCCCGCGGGACCGCCGCCGACAATCACCAAGTCATACACCCGTTGCGAGAGCGGCCGCCTCACTCCAATCAGATCGGCCAAGGCTCGAGTCGAGGGATTCTTCAGCAACGGCTCCGAGCCGAAGACGACCACCGGCGTGTCCGCCTCGGTGAGGCCAAAGCCCTTGAGCAAAGCCCCGACCTGAGGGTCATGCGTCGTATCGATCCAGGTAAACGGTACCTGATTCTTGGCCAGAAAATCACGAATGCGGAAGGTGTCGCGCGAGGGGGGGCCAAGCACGCGCAGTCCTTGGAAGTCCGACGCCACAAGCAACTCGCGCCGGGCAATGAAGGCGCGCAGGAGCAGATCGCCGAGCGCCGGTCGCTCCCCCATGATGCGCCTGATGTCGGCAGGAGAAATTTCGAAGATCTCGGTGTCGCCCCGGGCGATCGCGCTGATGAGGGCAGGCCGGCCGGTCACGAGGCTCACATCCCCGCCAAACGCATGCCGTTCGTGCAAGGCGACCCTCTTGGTGTCGCCGCTTGAATGCTCGACAATCTCCACGGCGCCGCGTTCGACGACGAAGAACTTGTACTCCCGATCGCCGGCCTTGATCAGCAGCTCGCCATCACGCAAGACCCGCCGTGTCCCGAATTTGGCCAAGGTGGCCACCTGAAGGTCGTCGAGCGTCGGAAAGGCGACTTTCTGCTGCAGATCGGCCATGGCGGCATCTCCTCTCGTCGGGCACGAGCTTTAGGCATAGCTAGCGCAAGGAGCGTGTCAGACGCGCCGGGACGTCCATATCCATCTGATCGACGTAACACCAGGCCCATCGCTCGCCGGCTTCGAAGGACGCCATCACGGGGTGTGTCGTGTGCGTGAAATGCTTCGTGGCATGACGATTGGGCGAACTGTCGCAACAGCCGACATGCCCACAGGTGAGGCAGAGCCGGAGATGAACCCAGGACGATCCGATCTTGAGGCACTCTTCACAGCCCGCCGTGCGAGCCGTCACAGGTTGAAGACCACTGACGTGCGGACAGGGCATACGTCACCTCCCGGCTGAAGAGTCACACGATACAGAGGGAGTCCTTCATGATGGTAATCCTCGGGTCATACAGAGTCCACTGTGGGTTGGGACAGCCCTGTCTTCGATCGGCGCCTATTTGAGGCTGGATCGTACACGACCGCTTCCTTTATAGTGCAATCTTTCTGACTGATTCGTCGTCACATGTCATCACTATTCTCTCAGCAGCCGGCCGCGAAAGTGATTGTCATGGCGCTCGCCACCGGCGCCTATTTCGTGGCCGGAAAGATCGGACTCGGCTTCGCCTCTGTGCATGTGAGCGCATCACCGGTCTGGGCACCCGCCGGGATGGCGATCGCGCTACTGCTCTTGTTTGGAACCTCTATGTGGCCGGCGATCTTAGCCGGGGCCTTCTTGGTCAATGTCACCACGGCAGGCTCCCTGGCGACGTCGGCCAACATCGCAGTCGGCAATACGCTCGAAGGGATGCTGGGCGCGTGGTTGTTGCAAAGGTTTGCGCATGGCGTTCATGCATTCGAATCTCCTCCGGACATTTTGAAGTCCGCCCTTCTTGCCGGATTTCTGAGTCCGACCGTCAGCGCCACGATCGGGGTCACGACCCTCATGCTGGGCCAGTACGCCTCAATGGAACAATACACGGTCATCTGGCTCACCTGGTGGATGGGCGATGCGACCGGCATTTTGATTGTCACGCCGGCAATACTATTGTGGGCACAACGTCCACGTATTGAGTGGACCCGCCGACAACGGCTCGAGCTCGGCCTCTTGCTCCTCGTGCTCTTCGTGACCTGTGCGGTGATTTTTGGTCCTCTGATGAATACGGGACACAAGTATCCGCTGCAGTTCCTTCTCGTGCCCATCATGATTTGGGCGGCCTTCCACTTCGGCCCACGAGAGACGGCTACGCTCACAGTCCTCTTGGCAGGGTGGGCCACGTTCGGAACGCTCAATGGCCGGGGCCCATTCGCCAGCGATTCCGAAAATGAGGCGCTCTTGCTTGGGCAAGCTTTCCTCGCGGTGAATTCGATCATGGCGTTGGCACTGGCCGCCGCCGTGCAGGAGGGCAAAGACGCAGAGACGCGTTTCCTCCACACAGCCGAACGGTTGGTGAACAAGCGCACGCAGGAGCTGCTCCACACCCAGGCCCGGTTACGCACGATGGCCCAGACCCTCACCCTGACCGAGCAGCGCGAGCGCAAGCGCATGGCCAACGAACTGCACGATTATCTCGCCCAGCTGCTCGTGCTCGGCAAGATGAAGCTGTCGAACATACATGCACATATCCAGGACATAGGCGGCCCCGCGTCGACACTGTTTCAAGAGATCGACCAGACGTTCAGCCAGGCCCTCGACTACACGCGGACGCTGATGGCGGAGTTGAGCCCGCCGGTGTTGCATGAGTTGGGTCTGCCGACGGCGCTCCAATGGTTGGCCGATCAGATGAAGAAGCATCGCCTTACCGTGGAGGTCCGGCTCGGAACCTCCCACCTGTCGTTGCCTGAACCTCAAGCCATCTTGCTGTTCCATTCAGTTCGCGAGTTACTGATCAACGTGGCCAAACATGCCGGGACGAACCAAGCCACCCTGACGCTCGACGTGGCGGATCACCTCTTGAAGATTTCCGTCCAGGACCAGGGAAAGGGGTTCAACACCGACAGCCTCGAGCCCACAGAGCCGGGCCATCAATTTGGACTCTTCAGCGTCAGGGAGCGCATGGAGGAACTCGGAGGATGGCTGCGAGTCCAGAGTGCTCCGGGACAGGGAACGACCGTCACGTTAGGCCTTCCGTTCACGTCAGCGGCATCCACTCCAGACCTGTCGGCAAACGAGGGACGGCTCGCACTACCGGTCACCAAGACGGCCGGGGTGCGCCGCGTGTTACTCGTGGACGATCATGCCATGGTCCGCCAAGGACTTCGAGCCATCCTGGACCATTACCCTGATTTGTCCATCATCGGCGAGGCGGCAGATGGCCGGGAAGCGGTGTCGATCGCAAAGAAGCGGATGCCGGACGTCATCATTATGGACATCAACATGCCGCGCATGGACGGTATCGAAGCAACCAAGCGGATCAAGAAGGAACAACCTGATGCCGTCATCATTGCAGTCTCGGTCAACGATACGCCGCATCTCAGGGAATCGATGCACATGGCCGGCGCCTCGGCCTTCGTGTCGAAGGAGGAAGCCAGTGAACGACTCTACGAGACGATCATGATCCTCACGTCCGCAAGGACGCCCGAGCCCATTCCAACGACTCATACCGAATGACGCGATGGCGGAGACCGTTCTCTCCGGGACGCAAATGAATCTCCACACCGTTCTGGTTGTGCGCCGAGCAAGTGTGAGCAAAGGTTTTACGTAGCCACGTGAATTGCACGTATTTGTCAGACTGTATTGTAACGACGAGAGGCTCGGCGTATTCTACAGCGTCAGGAACACTATGTATGATCGCCTATCATCTTCTTGCCTTCATTCGCAGCTCGAACCGGCGATGGTATTGAGGAGACTGCCCACATGAACGAATTACATCTTGTGTCCGTGATGGTCGCGTTCGTGATTGGGTTCGTATCTGGCCTGATCTATGCGCTCAGGCTGTACAAACGGATGGAAACAGACTCCGATCGCGAGTGGGCCAAACGCCACGGAATGCGAGAGCTCAAGATGCACTACGGTGAACCATCTTTGCGGATGAATCCGATGCTCCGGCGGCGGATATTGTGAGCGGCTCGTCCTTCACCGGCACAGCCACAGATACAGCCCCGTGATCGCGAGCGTCGCGAGCGCGACCGGCACACCGACGCGCGCGTGCCGGTACCAGTCAATGCGCACTCCTCGCCGCTCCGCGGCGTCCACCACGATAATGTTCGCAATGCTGCCGACAATGAGGAAGTTTCCCGCCAACGTGCTGGCAAGCGCTAACAGCGTCCCCGCCATGGGTTGAGTCGCAAGCGGCAGCAAGAGCATCACCGCCGGCACATTGGAC
>DATIGH010000017.1:0-8575 GCA_035454845.1 Nitrospira sp. | reverse complement strand
GTCGTTGCCGTGCCGAGCCCCTCGGCGCTGTGCCGGGTGTAGAATCCCTTGTAGCAACAAATCCAGCTGACGATCAGGCCGAAACTGATTGATTTCAGGATTCCCCCGTAGACATCCTTCCACTCCACCGCCGACGCGATGGAGTTCCAATAGGCGCCCCCATTCCCGCCAAGCAGCTCAACGCCGACGAGATAGCCACCGTATATGCCTACCACATCGAAAATCGCGACGAGCAGCGGTACACCGATCAGCCCGGCCACGAGTTTTGGAGCGATCAGATACTGCAGGGGATTAATGGCCATGGTATCCAGCGCATCAATCTGTTCCGTAATCCGCATGATCCCGATTTCCGCCGTCATGGCGGACCCAGCTCGAGCCGTGACCATCAACGCCGCGAGGACCGGGCCTAATTCTCGGATCATGCTCAGCGCGACTGCGGAGCCGAGCAACCCTTCGGATCCGAATTTTCGCAATGTGTAATAGCCCTGCAGTGCCAAGACCATGCCGGTAAAGCCCGCCGTCAGCACGACGACGAAGGTGGACTTATAGCCGATGAAGTGCAACTGTTTGACGATTTGCACGAGGCGCAGAGGCGGCGCCGTGAGCCAAGCAAAAGACGACAGGACGAAGAGCAACATCCGTCCCATTTCCTGAATGGCGGAGACGCCCCACGCACCGAGACGGATGACCATCACGCCCTCCCCACCGACGCAGGTGACAGTCCGAACCCGTGTGCGGCACAGGCCGCGCACACGGCTGTGAGCCGCTCCGCCGCGAGGCGGCTCTGGCGACGAAGTCGATTGAGTCCGATCAGGCTCGATGGCCTGATGAGCATGGCACCGACCCCCCGGAGCCAGCCCCAGGGAGCGAGAAACGCGTTGAAGTCGAGGGGCAGATCCTCGCGGGCCACATCCGAGACAGTGCGGAGGACGGCGAAGGGGACACCCTGCGCCCTGGCCACGCTCCCTATCGCCGCACTTTCCATATCGAGCGCGATGGCGCCGCTGAGGCGGCCGAGATGCTCCTTTTCCACCGACCTGCACAGCACCGTGGAGAGTGACACCACGGACCCGCTTCGGACCGTCAACGGGATTCCGGCGGCTTGCACGGCACGGACAACGGTCTCGTCGCAGGGTATTGGCGTGCCAACCTCCGTCCACGTTCCCTTAAATGTTCCCGACATGACGCTTGTCGCCACGATCACGTCTCCAACCGCCGCCACGGGCATCAGCGCACCGGCAAACCCGGCAGAGATCGCCAGAGCCACGCGCTGGCGGTGCAAGATGGCGGTCGCCGCCGCGTCCGCCGCCTCCGGTCCAATGCCCGTGAGAACCAGCCAATAGGTCCGACCCGCGTACCGAGCCGCGAAACAGCTGAGCCCATCAATCTCGAGCCGTTGCTCCACCGGCATCACACGCCGTATGGCTCCCAACTCCCAACGTGTCGCGGCGAACATGACGATGGGACTGGAAGAGGATTCATCACCAGGGGATGGTGCGTCGATAGATGACGTTGGCCGAAGCCGGCTCAACGATCGAACCGGTAGCACCCAGTCGTCAGCATCTGATCCCGCACCTCGTCGGCTCGCATCTTGCCGCGGGTTCTCAGATTGCGGTACATCGCGAGTGCCCATAGTGGGAAATACTGACAGTACCAATGGTAGCGGAGGTAGAACACTCGGGGGAACCCGGTACCGGTATGCCGCACCTCTTCCCAGGACCCGTCCTTCATCTGATGGCGTAGCAGGTATTGCATCCCCCTCGCCACACTAAATGAATCCGACATGCCGGCCGACATCAATCCGAGCAGGGCCCAGGCGGTCTGTGACGGAGCGCTCTCACCCTTGCCGCAAAAGGTCGAATCTCCGTAGGAAAGGCAGGACTCGCCCCAGCCGCCGTCCGGATTCTGCCTGGATTCCAGCCACGCCACGGCGCGTCGTATATAGGGCTGTGAGAGGTCCTCACCGATCGCCCGAAGACCAGCGAGCACTGACCAGGTGCCGTAAAGGTAGTTCACGCCCCAGCGCCCGTACCAGCTTCCGTCCGGCTCCTGTTCATGCTTCAGAAACGCCAGTGCCGGCGCCACGGCGGGATGCGACCGGTCATATCCCAGGGAGGCCAGCATCTCAAGACATCGGCCGGTCAAATCCGCGGTGCTCGGGTCGAGCAGCGCATGGTGGTCAGCGAACGGGATGTAGTTGAAGACGATGCGATTGTTGTCCTTGTCATAGGCGCCCCATCCGCCGTCGGAGCCTTGCATCGCCACGACCCATGCGGCTCCCCTCCGAATCGAGTCTTGCAGTTCTGCCGGCTCCGGCATTTTCACTTTGGCCAATGCCATCAGGACGACGGCCGAATCATCGACATCGGGGTACAGCTCATTTTCATGCTGAAAGTACCATCCCCCCGGTTGTGCCTGCGGAGCCGAAACGATCCAATCGCCGATGGTCTTGGTCTGCCGGGACATGAGATAAGACGCCCCGCGCTGTAACGCCGGATGATCCTGCTGCATGCCGGTCTCGATGAATGCATTCATCAACAGGGCCGTATCCCAGATCGGGGAGTGGCATGGCTGCAGATGCATGGCTTCAACCCGTTGGTCACCGATGGGGACCGTGTCGTAGATCTCCAGGTCTTCGATTTCCCTGAGCGCCTTGCGCACGAGGGGATCGTCGGCCTGATAGCCCATACACTGCAGCGCCATGATCGAGTTGGCCATGGCCGGATAAATGGCGCCGAGACCGCCGCTGCCCTTGATGTGTTCCAGCATCCATGTGGCCGCACGATGCAGCGCCTTCTCACGCAACCACATGAGCGGCATGTGGTCATAGAGTTTGAGCAGCGCATCCAGGGCGACGAAGATGTTGTGCGGCGTAAACCACTTTTGATCTTTGTTGAACGGCGGATATTTCCAATAGCGCAGCTCAGTCCGCGGAACGGCGTACAACTCCTCGATGCCCTGCTCCTTCGGAATGCGGCAGACTGGACGGTGTGCAAACACGATGAGCAACGGAATCAGGACGGTGCGCGACCAATAGGAGATGGCGTAGATGTTGAAATAAAACCACTTGGGAAGGAACATGAGCTCAACCGGCATATGGGGAATACCTTCCCAATCGTACTGGTCGAACAAGGCCAAAGTAATTTTGGTGAACACATTCGCCTGAACAACGCCGCCTTTTTGCCGAATACAATTTCGCGCGCGCTGCATGAACGGTTCATCGCCGGACACGCCGCTAAGCTTGAGCGCAAAATAGGCCTTGACGGATGCACTGATTTCCGAGGGACCGCCGTAATAGATCGGCCATCCTCCGTCGGGCAATTGGGTCGCCCGCAAATAACGCACGGCTTTGCGCTCCCGTTCAGGGTCGACGCGGTCCAAGAGCCGCCGGAGCATGAGATATTCCGACGTCAGCGTCGTATCCGCTTCAAGCTCCGCGACCCAGTAGCCGTCCGTATGTTGCCGGGACAAAAACCAGGCTTGACTGCGCCGAACCGCGTCATCAATGGCATCAAGCTGACTGCCTGATTGCGCCGTCGTGCGCCGTGACGGCGTTTCCACCGCGACCGCCGATTTGTCGGACACCAGTCGCAACGACGGCGGCGAGGGTGGCTCTGTACTGAACCGGTCTGGAACAGAGATGAAAAAACTATCGGAGAGGCGGTCGAGGATAGTTCGAATCAGATTCATGGGTGTGTGAATGGGTACTGACCGCCGTGGCGAGAACCGGAGACCTCAGATGGTTGCCTCTGCTCGCGGCGCAGCAAGACGTGTGACCCCACCACCCATTTCTGGTTCTCGTTGGAGGGATATAGCAGACGGTCCAACCGAAGTCAAGCAAAGGAACGCCGAAGTCCTCTGAACTACGGAGGTTTTTGCCAACTCTGCCGTCCTTAAGCGGGCTGAAGATCGCTCAGCCGGACAGAAACGAGTTTCGAAATCCCGGGCTCCTCCATGGTGACCCCGAAGAGAGAGTCGGCGATCCCCATCGTCCGCTTGTTATGGGTTATGACCATGAACTGCGCACCCTGCGCAAGCTCGCACAGTACGCTGGTGAAGCGCCCGATATTCTCCTCGTCAAGAGGAGCATCGATTTCGTCGAGGATGCAAAACGGGGTCGGACGGATCAAAAAGCTGGCGAACAGCAGCGCCATGGCGGTGAGTGTCTTTTCTCCACCGGAGAGCATGGTGATGTTTTTCAACCGTTTTCCCGGCGGTTGGGCCACGATCTCGACGCCCGGCTCCTGCGGCCCTTTCGGCTCCCCCTCTTCGTCAGGCGTCACCTCCACCAATTGCAGCTCGGCGCGTCCGCCGCGAAAGAACTTCGTAAACACTTCACCGAACTTTTCCTGCAATTCGGCAAAGGTGGTGGCGAACATGTCTTTGGTCGTCCGGTTGATCCGCTGGATAATCTCCTTCAGAGAGGCAATGGAATTTGACAGGTCCTGCTCCTGCGTCGACAAAAACCGGTGCCGCTCCTCCAGTTCCTGGTGCTCATTGATTGCGGCCAGATTGATCGGTCCCATCCGGTCGAGCCGCTCACGGATCTTCTGCAGTTGCTGACGAAGCTCGTCCTCCGTCGGCGTTGTGTGAGGCGCTGCATCCTCGTCGAAGAGAGCAGGGCTGCCGGATTGCATCAAAGAGGAGGGATCCACCTGGTACGTCCCGGCAAGCGTGGATTCCACGGTCGCCAAGTGCGTCCGCGCTTCGGCCCGTTTCACTTCGATCGTGAGGCGAGCTTCCTGAAGCCCGGACACCGTCCTACGGACGTTCTCCAGGCAGGATTCCACCTCCTGAGCCTGTGCCATTTCCTGAGCCTGTCGTTCCTGCGCCTGGACCAGCTGCGCCCTTACGCGCTCAATCGATTGTCCGATCTCCCGACACAAGGCCTCCTGCCGTTCGCGTTCCCCACGGCTCTGCGCCAGGAGCGCCCCCAGCGCTTCCACATGTTGATTCAAGCTCACAATGCGACCAGAGGTTTCCTGCTGCTCTTGGCGGACACGCGCGAGGTCGGCCTGGCGGTGCTCGAGAGTATTACGGGAACCTTGCACACTCAACTGAGCTTCCGTAAGTCGCTGCTGCAACTGATGGATCCCTTGATCGAGCTGCACCACGCGAGCTCGGACGGCCTGCAGCGCCCCTTCCTGACCGGTTTTTTCCGCAATCCATTGAGCCAGCTGTGCCTGAGCCGACCGAGCTTCCTGCTCGAGGCGCTGAATCTCTAAAGAGCCGCGCTGCGCATCGCCCATCAACGTGTCGATCCGCTGAGTGAGGTCTCCCAAGAACAGCTGCAATCCGGAGGCGTCCTTGTGCAGCGACAAGGCCTTCATTTCCTCGTCGCGCAAGGCTTCAGCAAGACGCCGCCCTTCCTCGCGCCATGATTGACTCTGCCCCTGCAGGGCGTCCCGTCGTTCGCGAGCCTGCTCGACGGAGGTACTTAACGAGGTGCGCCGCTCCTCCAGTTGCAGGACTTCACGCCGACGCTGCAACAATCCGCCGGTCGCGCCGACCTGCCCGCCGGTCACAACCCCGGCTGCGTCGAGCATCTCTCCGGCACGGGTCACAAATGTGGGGCCTTCAGTTTCACCCCAAGGCCGCTGCTCCCATAACGACACCGCATCCTGCAGCGTTTCGACAAAGACCACGCCGGCAAACCAATAATCCCTGGCCGCCACGCGCGGCCCATCGGCTCCAATCAGATCAACCGCTCGTCCGACGACACCGGGACGGTCGGCAAGGACGGTCCACCACTCACTCCGCCGGGCATCCGCGTAGCATCGCGGTGTTTCCGGAATAAACGTCCCCCGCCCGAGCTCTTTGTCGAGGAGAAAGGCGATGGCTCCGGTGGCTGCGTGCGGTCCGTCAACACACCATCCGCGGACACGCTCGCCCAGCAGGGCTTCAACGGCCCGGTCCAACCCCGGCGGCACGAGCAGCCATTCGGCTACCGCATCATGCACGCCTTGGCACGTCTTGAGCGCCGTCGCCTCCTCGTCCCCCGGTCGGCCATAGCCCATGTCTTCGCGCAACACACCTTGGAGTGCGCGGAGATGTGAATCGACAGCTGCCAATTCCTCCGATTGTGCCGACAACGCCTGTTCTACGGCCGTCAATTCGCCCGCAATGGTGGAGGAATGCTGATCGGCTTCTTGATGCCGCCGGCGGAGATCGAGCACGATCTGCTCGGCTGCCTGACAGGCCTCCTGAAGCTGCTGCTGCTTTTCCAACGCGGTGTCATGTTGTGATTGGACATCCTCGCGCTCTCGGGCCAGGCGTCCATCACGCGCCGTCATCTCTTCGGCGCGGGCGTTCACCTGCGCCAGGCCTTGCTCGGCGTTCGCTACCAGCACGGCCAGATTCAACACGTCCGTCCGTCCCCGCTCTTCCTCCTGAAGCGTCGCCGTCCGCTGCTGCAACAGGCCTTTCATCTCATGGTCGATCGCGCCAAGCGCCTGCTCCCGTGCATGGCACTCGTGCTCGAGACGTTCGAGCTCCGACAACAGGGCCGACTCGGCGTCCCTGGCTTGTGCCTGCTCTTGCAACAGTCGTTCACGGTCCTCCAAGCTCTGTTTCTGTTGCTGTTCATAGAGCTCGCTTTTATTCCGCTCGACCTCGGCTGCGGTCAAGGCCTGCGCCTGCTGTTGTTCGACCTGCGACAACTCTTCGCGCCGCTGACTGATGGCAAGACCGGCATCCGCGATGGCCAATTTAATGCGTTCGAGCTCTGCGTGGAGACGCGCTTGATGAGCCGCCTGCTCGGCTTCCTGTTCGGTCAGCCCAGCGAGCTCTCGCTCGATTTCCGAAATCGTCGCGCGCAATCTGCGAAACTCGTCGCTCAGCAGGTGCACTTCGAGCGTCCGCGCTTCCTGTTGCAGTACCTGGTAGGACCGCGCCTGGCGCGCTTGACGTTCCAAGGAGTTCAACTGCTTTTTGACTTCGGCAATGATGTCCCGAACACGCAGCAGGTTCTGCTGCGTCGCATCCAATTTGCGCAGAGCCTCCGCCTTTTGCTTCTTGTAGCGAACGATGCCCGCGGTTTCTTCGATCAACTCGCGGCGGTCCTGCGGCGAGGCGTTCAGAATCTGGTCGATCTGTCCTTGCGCGATGACCGTATGTCCCTTGGTGCCGGCTCTGGTATCAAGCAGGATGCTGCGGATGTCCTTTAACCGGCACGGCGTTTTGTTGATCAGATATTCGCTGTCGCCATTTCGGTAGAGACGGCGCGTAAGCATGAGGTCCTGGAATTCCGACAACTGGCTGGAGAGCCCGCCTTGCCCCTCGACCTTGATCTGGTCGAGCCCGCTGATGACTAACGAGACTTCCGCCATGCCCAACGGCTTCCTCAGTTCCGTGCCGTTGAAGATGACGTCCTCCATCTTTTCACTGCGCAAGGTCTTGGTGCTCTGCTCTCCGAGCACCCAGAGAATGGCATCTACGACGTTACTCTTGCCGCTTCCATTCGGGCCGACGATGGCCGTCACGCCGCTGGGAAACTCGATGCGCGCCTCGGCGAACGACTTAAAGCCCACCATCTCAAGCGACTTGAGATACATGCCCTGCTCCTTTGATAGTTGATCTGATCGTTGATCGAATGGCGACGTCAGGAGGCGAGATCACGGGTGCGTTTTGTAGCACAGCACTAGAGAGAAATCAAAGAAAAATACCGCAGGTAGTGGCAGGCCAGACGGCCGGCTACAATATTTGGGATGAATGCCGTAGGCTATCGAGCGGGTGCTGCCACGGACTTATTGATCGGAGCGATGGTGATCAACTCCTTGGGAAGGAGAAACTCCACGTCCTCTTCAATGACGGTGAGATCTTCGACTTCCGCCGTGCCATACGTCTTCAGGTACGACACCACCTCCTCCACCAGCACCTCGGGCGCCGACGCGCCGGCGGTGATGCCGACGGCCTTCACGCCTTTCAACCACCCGGGGTTGATGTCAGCGGCGGAATCGATCAGATACGAATTGATCCCGCATTGTTCGCCCAATTCGCGAAGGCGGTTGGAGTTGGAGCTATTGGGAGAGCCGATCACGAGGATCACGTCGACGAACTTCGACAGTTCCTTGACGGCGTTCTGGCGGTTCTGCGTCGCATAGCAGATGTCTTCCTGATGCGGGCCCTTGATGTGAGAGAACCGCTGGTGCAGCGCTCCGACGATGTCGCGGCATTCGTCGACGCTGAGCGTTGTTTGCGTGACGTACGACAGATTGGTGGTGTTCTCCACGTGTAGTCGCTCGACGTCTTCAACCGACGAAACCAGGTGAAACTTGTCCGGCACCTGGCCTAAGGTGCCGATCACCTCCGGATGGCCGGCATGGCCGATTAGAATGAGCTCGTATCCCTGGGTATAATCCCGATTCACCTCGTTGTGCACTTTGATCACGAGAGGACACGTGGCATCAATGACGTGCAACCGTCGGCGGTTGGCTTCCTCCCACACGGCTTTGGCGACGCCATGCGCACTGAAAATAACAACCGACCCCTCAGGCACCTCGCTGAGTTCTTCGACGAACACCGCGCCCTTCTGGCGCAATGAATTGACGACATGACGGCTATGAACGATCTCATG
>DATIGH010000016.1:0-12980 GCA_035454845.1 Nitrospira sp. | reverse complement strand
ACCAAGATGGCCTCTACGGCACCGAGGAGAATCTCCATAAGAAGATGCACGGGAATGTCCTTGCGAATGAGGCCGGCCTTGCGTCCTTTGTGAAAGAGCGCGCCGACGTGACGGCGGATGAGGCGGCGGCGCCGATGTTCGACAATGCGAAAGAGCTCCGGTGTCTCACGCCCCAAATCGCGGACAAAGGGGGGATGAATTTCGGACGTGTGTCGTTGCACGCACTGGAGAAAGCGACGGATCCCTTCTTCCATGTCGGATGAGCGCTCCAGCGCCAGCCGGCGGAGGTCGGCCTCGACGTCGTCGAACTTGGCTTTCAACACCGCTTCGACTAGAGACGACTTGCTGGGGAAAGAGGCGTACAGGGTCTTCTTGCTCATCCGCAGTTCAGCGGCGAGATCGTCCATGCTGACCCTTCTGAAGCCGTGAACGAAAAACTCACGCCGAGCCGCCGCAATCATGTGGGAACCGGCTCGAGAGCCTGAGGTCATTTTATCTCGACCGGACAGTCGTACGCGCATGGGAGGTACTCAGGAAACCAATTGAGTACTACAAGTTTCCAGTCGTGAATGTCAACCATGAGCATAGGTGCTTCCTGCTTTTCTACGGTTCTTGCCCCTTCGGCGACAGGACCCGCGTCTGTTATTTTCTTTCTTTGATAGCCCGCTGGACTTCGCGGCCGGCTTCGCGGCTCTTGATGGTTTCACGCCGATCGTAGAGCTTTTTGCCTTTGGCGAGCCCAAGCTCCACTTTGGCGTACCCGCGCTTGGAAAAGTAGATGCGGAGGGGGATCAGGGTCAGTCCCTTCTGCTGGGTCTTGCCCAACAGTTTATGGATCTCCGTCTTGTGAAGCAGCAGCTTGCGGACTCTCGTCGGATCATGATTCATGATGTTCCCGTGGCTGTACGGGCTGATATGGCACTGGTGCAGGAAGACTTCGCTTCCACGTACCGAGGCATAGCTGTCTTGCAGATTCACCCGGCCCTCGCGCAACGATTTAACCTCTGTGCCCTGCAGCATGATGCCGGCTTCGTATCGTTCCTCGATGAAATAATCGTGAAACGCTTTGCGGTTCGTCGCCACTGGCTTTTCGCCTGTCTCTTTTTGCTTGCTCATGAGAGACGTCGAAGAAGTTGAGAAGTTGGAAAGTGTAAAAGTGTATTCGGAAATTTTGCCACTTTCAGACTTTCACACTTTTTGGCCAGGTCTGCTACAATCCCGCAATGCGCGGACCTGGCCAGCTCGATTCGTTTGGTACCATCCTGTCAGGGCTAGCAAAACGGCTTGGGCTGCAATCCCATCTGTTCGAGCTGCATCTTCAGCAGCAATGGCGTCACATGATCGGAGAGCCGATCGCCTCTCATACCTGCCCCGCGCAGGTTCGGTTCAAAAAACTCCATCTCATTGTCCGGAACTCGGTCTGGCTGCAGCAACTGGTTTTTTTGAAGCCCACGCTGTTGGCGAAGCTCAACGAACGGGCGGGATCAGAGATGCTCACGGACATCGCCTTCCGCGTGGGGGAGATTCCGGATGCGGCTGCTGTGGGTCCTGACTCCTCGACGCAACCTGTTGAGGTGAATGACGCCGCGATGATGGAGGCCCGGGCCCATGCAGCCGCTGTGCAAGACCCTGAACTGCGACAGCGCCTGGCTTCCGTCATGGCAGAAGCCTTTTCACGGTCAATCCCTAAGGATGACCGACCACGGTCTGCTTGAATAGTTGCCGAGCATATGCGGCCGTCGCGGCGGAATCCGGCCCATCCACCATCGGACCGATCCGTCCCTCTTCCTCGGTCTCCGTCAGCTGATAAAAACCTCGGAGCGCCCGCTTGAAGCCATCGCGCACTTCTTGATCTTCACCGGTCAAAAACTTGTGAAGGATCGGCGCCTCGGCCCAGGCATCGTGCGTGAAGATATAAATGGTGATCCGCCGATACCGGCCGGCGGGATCGTCGGGCGTCGTCGGCCTGATCTTCATCGGACCGAAGTTCCTCGTCTCGCGGCCGACCCGGCGGAAGCGTTCGACCAGCGTTTCGATTTCGGTATCGCTCGTCCAGGCCGGCACATGAACGGACACAGCGGTGCCTTCCTGAGCGCCGATGCTATACGGAGGAATCGATCGGTCGGGCCGGCTCAAGTACATGCCGCCCCAGATGAGCGCGAACGAGCCGAAAAACACCATTAACGCAAGCTTTACGACGGTATCGAGCGGCTTCTTCCGAAGAGGAGGCGGAGACTGATGTGTGGCGTCGTTCATCGCGGAGCAGTGCAGGGCAGAGTAGCGGTTATTGGCCGGCAGGACCTTCTTCGGGTCCCGCCTCCTCCCGTTCCCCGCTGTCCGCCAGACGGGCGACGGCCACGACGCGATCGTCGTCTCCCTCCAGGTCGAGAATTCTTACGCCCTGGGTGTTGCGGCCGATCTCCCGAATGTCGCCGACCTTACAGCGGAGCACCTTGCCCTGCGCCGCCATAAGCATGATTTCGTCGCTGTCCCTTACCTGCAAAAATCCCACGGCCAAGCCGTTGCGCTCAGTGGTTTTGACACTGATGATGCCCTTGCCTCCGCGCCCCTGAACGCGATATTCGCCGACGGGCGTGCGCTTGCCGTAGCCCCCTTCGGTCACCGTCAGAATGGCCGTCGTCGAATCGGGTGTGATCGTTTCCATCCCGATCACCTCGTTGCCTTCTTCGAGCGTAATGCCTTTGACGCCATACGCCGTCCGGCCCATGGGCCGCACGTCGCTTTCCGAGAACCGGATCGTGATGCCTTGTTTCGTGCCCAGCAGTATTTCCCGCTGGCCATCTGTCACCTGCACCCCGATGAGTTTGTCGCCATCCTCCAACCCAAGGGCAATGATGCCGCCTTGCCGCGGATTCGAGTAGGCGGACAATTCCGTTTTCTTGATGAGGCCGTTCTTGGTGGCCATGACGACGAACCGGTCTTCGGGATAGTCTTTCACCGCCAAGGTCGCGGTGACCTTCTCATTGCCGGCAAGAGCCAATAGATTCACCAGCGCCTTGCCCTTCGCCGCCCGACTGGCCTCAGGGATCTCGTGCACTTTGAGCCAAAAGACCTTGCCGGCGTCGGTGAAAAAGAGCAATGTGTCGTGGGTCGACGCCGTGAACAGCGTCTCGACAAAATCCTCGTCTTTGATTCCCATCCCGATCCTGCCTTTGCCGCCACGCCGCTGGGCGCGGTAGAGCGACGCCGCATTGCGCTTGATATACCCGGCATGGGAAATCGTGACGACGACTTCCTCCTGGGCGATCAAGTCCTCGAGGCTGATCTCAGCCTCTTCCTTCACGATCTGCGTGCGGCGGTCGTCCCTGTAGGTCTCGCGGAGCTGGGTCAGCTCATCCTTGATGATGGACCGCACCAGGGCTTCGCTCGCCAGCACCGACTTGAGGTATTCAATCTGCTTCAGCACCTCTTGGTACTCTTCGACCAGCTTGGTTCGCTCGAGCTGGGTCAACCGTTGCAAGCGCATGTCCAGGATGGCGTTTGCCTGAATGTCGGTCAGCGAAAACTGCCGCATCAAGCCGGCCCGCGCTTCATCGGGAGACTGCGACCGCCGAATGAGGGTGATCACCGCATCGAGGTTATCGAGCGCAATCTTGAGGCCTTCGAGAATGTGTGCGCGCTCTTCCGCTTTGCGCAGCTCGTAGGTGGTCCGGCGGACGACCACTTCCCGCCGGTGCTCGATGAAATGATGCAGAATCTGTTTGAGGTTGAGCACCTCCGGCCGGTTGTTCACCAGTGCCAGCATGATGACGCCGAACGTCGTTTCGAGCTGCGTGTGCTTATAGAGATTGTTCAGCACGACGAGCGGAATCTCGTTACGCTTGAGTTCAATGACGATACGGACCCCTTCACGGTCGGACGATTCGTCACGGAGATCGCTGATGCCTTTGATACGGTCTTCTTGAATCAGTTCCGCGATCTTCTCGATGAGCTTCGCCTTGTTGACCTGGTAGGGAATTTCCGTGACGATCAATCGTTCGCGTTCGGTTCGCTCATCGATTTCAACGACAACTTTCGCCCGCAGACATAACAGGCCGCGACCGGTTTCGTAGGCTTCCTTGATCCCACTCATGCCGTAGATGAATCCGGCGGTCGGAAAATCCGGTCCGGGAATCTTCTTCATCAGCTGAGCGACCGTGACGTCCGGATTCTCCAGCGAGAGGAGGAGACCGTCGATCACTTCACCAATGTTGTGCGTGGGAATATTGGTCGCATAGCCGACGGCAATGCCGCCGGCTCCGTTGATGAGCAGATTGGGGACCTTCGTCGGCAGGACCAGCGGCTCTTGGCGGGACTCGTCATAGTTGGGCCCAAAGTCGACGGTCTCTTTATCGATATCGGTCAGCATCTCTTCCGCCAGCCTCGTCATGCGCGCTTCCGTGTAGCGCATGGCCGCCGGGGAATCACCATCCATGGACCCGTAGTTGCCCTGGCCGTCAACCAGCACATAGCGCATGTTGAAGTCCTGCGCCATGCGCACCAGGGTGTCGTAGATCGCCGAATCGCCGTGCGGATGGTAGTTGCCCATGATCTCGCCGACGATTTTGGCCGATTTGCGGTAGGCCCGGTTGTGAACGAGCCCCATTTCGTTCATGCCGAAGAGGATACGGCGATGCACGGGTTTGAGACCGTCGCGGACGTCCGGAAGTGCGCGTCCGACGATCACGCTCATCGCGTAATCGAGATACGACGACCGCATCTCGTCTTCGATGGCGATGTGGCCTAGGCGTTCATCGGGGGGCATGTGTCCTCGTTAATCGTTCCTCGTGAAGCATAACTCGCGAGACGTGAGGCATGAGATGATGAAGTCCCGTGCTGGCGCTTCACGCTTCACGAACGACGTCAGACGTCGAGGTTCCTAACCTCGAGCGCATGGGTCTGGATGAAGTTTCTGCGTGGTTCGACTTCGTCACCCATGAGAATGGTGAATATCTCATCGACTCCCGTGACGTCCTCGAGCTTCACTCGCAACAGCGTGCGCGCTTCGGGGTTCATCGTGGTTTCCCACAATTGACCGGGATTCATTTCTCCTAAGCCTTTATAGCGTTGGATAGCCAGGCTCTGTTTACCGAGATCCAAGATCGTCCTCACCAGGTCAGCGGTCGAACGCAGTTCCTGCTCCTGGCCTTTTGCCTTGAGTTTATACGGCGCACGTCCCAGGCCGATTGCGGACGGCGCAAGTTTTTGCAGTTCGCGAAAATCGGCAGACCCCACGAGATCGTGCGTGACATCGAGTCCAAAGAGGGCGCCGCTGGCCTGCAGGCGGCATAATACTTTATTGGATTGATGCTCCTCGTCGGCCAGAATCTCCAGCGTCGGCTCCAGTTTGGGGTACATGACACGCAGCGTTTTGGTGACGTTGGCCACGGCGTCCCTGAGCGCAGCTTGATTTTTTAGGAGATCTCGATCGAGCCCAGGCTCGTCAACAAACGCCCTGATCATGGCCGCTTCGTGCGGTTTCTTATTGAAACGCGCCAGCAGGGCCTCGAACGAAATCATCTTCTTCAAAATGGGAAGCAGCCGGCGTCCCGTCACGAAATCCTGGGCTCCTTCCAGATACAGCTGCACGTCCTCGACCGCAAGATCGGCCAGATATTCGTTGAGCGCGCCTTCGTCTTTGAGATAGCGTTCTACCTTGCCTTTTTTGACCTTAAAGAGCGGCGGCTGCGCGATGTATATGTAGCCGCGCTCGAGCAGTTCGGGCATCTGGCGGAAAAAGAACGTGAGCAGCAGCGTGCGGATGTGGCTGCCGTCTACGTCCGCGTCGGTCATGAGTATGATTTTGTGGTAGCGCGCTTTGGCGATGTCGAACGTATCTTTGTCTCCCTTGTCGCCCTCTTCGCGCTTCCGACCGATACCGGTGCCGAGCGCCATGATCAGCGTCCGGATTTCGTCGCTCGTCAGCATCTTATCGAAGCGGGCTTTCTCGACGTTGAGAATTTTGCCCTTCAGGGGAAGAATGGCCTGAAATTTCCGGTCCCGGCCCTGCTTGGCCGACCCGCCGGCGGAATCACCCTCGACAATGTAGAGCTCGCTGAGCGCCGGGTCCTTTTCAGAACAGTCCGCGAGCTTGCCTGGTAGGGAACCGCCGTCCAAAGCGCTCTTGCGCCGGATAAGGTCCTTCGCCTTCCGTGCTGCTTCACGAGCGCGCGCGGCATCAATGGCCTTGCCGATGACCTTGCGCGCAACCGGCGGATTCTCCTCGAAGTAGGCGCCGAGCTTTTCATTCACCGCGGTCTCCACCACGCCTTTCACTTCGCTGTTGCCGAGTTTCGCTTTGGTCTGACCCTCGAACTGGGGATTGCGGACTTTCACGCTCACGACGGCGGTGAGCCCTTCGCGCACGTCGTCTCCGGTCAGCGATTCCGTGTCTTTTTTCAGCAGATCGTTCGCGTTCGCATAATTGTTGATCGTGCGGGTCAGCGCGGCTTTGAATCCCACCAGATGGGTGCCGCCTTCTTTCGTGTTGATGTTGTTGGCGAATGAAAACAGATTTTCGACGTAGCTGTCGTTGTACTGAAGCGCCACCTCCAAAATCATCTCCGGCCGTTCCACCTTCACATAGATCGGTTTGTGCAATGGAGTTTTCGCTTCGTTTAAGTGCTCGACAAAGGAGACGATGCCGCCCTTATAGAGAAACGTCTGTTCCTTGGCGGGCTCTTTCCGCTCGTCCTTGAGTGTGATCGACAAGCCCTTGTTCAAGAAGGCGAGTTCACGCAAGCGCTGGGCGAGGACGTCGAAGCTGAAGTCGAGCGTTTCAAAGATTTGGCCGTCGGCCTTGAAGCGGACTTTCGTCCCTCGGCGCTTGGTGATGCCGGTATTAGTGAGTGGAGCGCCTGGCTTCCCCCGCTCGTACCGCTGCTCAAAGACCTGCCCATCCTGCCAAATTTCCAGCTCCAGCCACTCCGACAGGGCGTTCACCACTGAGATGCCGACCCCATGCAGACCGCCCGAGACCGTGTACGCCCCTTGCTCAAACTTTCCGCCGGCGTGCAGCACCGTCAGCGCCACCTCCGCGGCGGACTTCTTTTGGGTCGGGTGCATCCCCGTCGGAATGCCGCGACCGTTATCAACGACCGTCACGCTGCCGTCGATATGGATCGTCACCTCAATCGTCTCGCCGAAGCCGGCCATGTGCTCGTCGACGCTGTTGTCGACCACCTCATAGACGAGATGATGCAGGCCGTCGACCCCCGTGCTGCCGATATACATCGCCGGCCGCTTGCGTACCGCATCGAGTCCTTCCAGCACCTTGATTTGATCCGCGCTATAGCTGTCGGATTTTGGCTTGGTGGTCTCGTCCGTGGCCATTCAGGCTCCTACATTTCGAACAATAGGGTCACCAGACCGGGCAATCGATAACGATGATCCGCAGCAAAGGATGGGGCGAGGTGGAGATCTGAGCCGTTATTCAACATCCCTCTCAAATTTTGATGGGCATCACGACACACTTGAAGCCCGGCGTTTCCGCTTCCTGTATCAGACAGGGGCTGAGCGCGCTCTCCATCTGTAACGAGACCTTTTCTCCGTCCATGACGTCGAATACGTCGAGGAGGTAGCGCGCATTGAAGCCGGTATTCAACGCTTCACCTTCGTATTGAGCGGACATTTCCTCAGTGGCTTCGCCGTAGTCCGGATTACTCGAGAACAGGGTGAGACGCCCCGGAGCAGACGAGAGTTTCACCGCATTGGCTTTGTCCTTCGACAACACGGAGACGCGCCGCAGCGCGCTTTCGAGTTCCGTCCGCTGCACGATAATCTTCTTATTGCTCTCCTTGGGAATGACCTGTTGGTAGTTGGGATAGTTGCCTTCCATCAGGCGGGAGGTCAGCAGCAGGCCGCTTTTCCGAAAGATCATGAGGTTCTTCGTAAATCCAATGAGCGGCTCGCCATCTCCGCCCTCTTCCAAGAGACGGCGCATTTCCTGGGCGGCCTTCTTCGGAATGATGGCCTTGATCTCTTGCGGCGCGCCTTTGGCGCCGGCCTTTCCAAGGTCCTGCTCGGCTACAGCCAATCGATGTCCGTCGGTCCCAACGAGCCGAAGAGTCGTCTTCTTCTCACTGGAGATCAACGTCACGAGCAACCCGTTTAGAATGTATCGGGCATCGTTGTCACCGGCGGCGAAGAGCGTCTTTCGGATCAGTTCCAAAAGCCCTGCCCCTGAGAGCGGCGTCAAGCCCTCACGCTCAATGGCGGGCAGTGCAGGATAATCATTGCTGGGCAGTCCCACCACCTTGAACTGGCTCTTTCCGGCCTGGATGGTCGTCCAGTTGTTCTCGCTCGACATGAGATCGATGTCACCGCTCGGCAACTCCTTGATGATCTCGTAGAGTTTCCTCGCAGACACCGTGATGCCGCCCGGCTTATGGACCGTCGCTTTGTAAAGGCCGCGCATCCCGATCTCGAGGTCGGTGGCCACAATTTCGGCACCCTCCTGCTTGGCCTCGATCAAGATATTCGACAGAATAGGCATGGTATTGCGCTTTTCGACGACGCCCTGCACGCGCTGAAGTCCCGTCAGCAACTCATCTCTGCCCATGCGAACTTTCATTGGTCGCCCCTCTTTGGATCCGCCGGTCAACCCCGAAGGACCTTCTCCCTCAACCCGTCGAGCGTTTGATTCAAGCTGTTGTCGCCTTCTTTGGCTTTCGTAATCTGACGGCAGGCATGCATGATCGTCGTGTGGTCTTTGCCGCCGAACAAGCGCCCGATTTCAGGAAAGGACGCATCCGTCAACTCGCGACAGAGGTACATGGCGATTTGTCGGGGATGCACCAACGTCTTGCTGCGACGCCGGGACTTGAGATCCGCAATCTTGATATGAAACCATGCCGCAACGGCCTCCTGGATATCCTCCATGGACACGATCTTTTTCTTGTCGCCGATCAGGTCGCGCAGGACGTTTCTCGCCATGTCCAGCGTGATCGCCTGACCGGTCAACGACGCATAGGCGCCCAGTCGCACCAGTGAACCCTCCAATTCGCGAATGTTGCTCTTCATGGTGTTGGACAGGAACTGAATGACGTCTTCCGGCAGCGTGACCCCCTCGTCCTCGGATTTCTTGCGTAAGATCGCGATGCGGGTTTCGACGTCCGGCGGCTGCAAGTCTGCGATCAGTCCCCATTCAAAGCGGGAGCGCAAACGCTCTTCAATGTCGGGCATGTCCTTGGGGAACCGGTCGCTCGAGAGGACAATCTGTTTGTGCGCCTCATAGAGGGCGTTGAACGTATGGAAAAACTCCTCCTGGGTCCGTTCCTTGCCCGCCAAGAACTGAATGTCGTCGATCATCAACATGTCGATGTGACGATAGCGCTTCCGGAGGTCCATCATCTTGTCGTATCGAATGGAATTGATGACCTCGTTGGTAAACTGCTCGGTGGTCAAATACGCGATCCGTAAATCCGTCCGCTCGGCCACATGGTTGGCGATCGCATTCAGGAGGTGAGTCTTTCCCAGTCCGACCCCCCCGTAAATGAACAGCGGGTTATAAGCCTTGGCCGGCTGCTCAGCCACGGCCATACAGGCGGCATGGGCAAACTGATTGCCGGCGCCAACGACAAAATTCTTGAATGAATACTTTGGGTTAAGTTGTATTCCTCGTTTCGTCTTCGCGGGACCGGCGGCGCGCACCGCCTGCACCACGGCGGCCGCATCTGCCATGGGCGCAGATCGATTGAACACCACGAACGAGACCGCCATCTCGCCTCCCCCATGGGCCGTCGAGACCGCTTCCTGCAGCAATGTTCCATAGTGCTGACTCAGCCAGTCGCCGAAAAACTTATTAGGCACGCCTATTTGTACGGTCTTTTCCTCGATCCGCTCCAATCGGACTGGCGTAAACCATGTGTCGTAGACCTGCTTCGGTACCTTCCCCTGTATATACGCCAGGGCTTCCTGCCAGACCGTGGAGACCGTCATTTTTTCCTCATACACAGGCTTATTCACACCTGTGGATAATGAACCATTATCGCCCAAAATCGAAGACCTCAGCAAAAGCTGTTCGGTCCTCATCCTAGAGGACCTCCAACTTCCAGTCACTATGCTCAAGAGGTTATGAACAGTGCACTTTCCTCACACTCCGAGTCAATCCCCAAGTTCCTCCACAGGGCATGATCTGCAGCCCCGCTTGTAGATCAGTCGCTTAGTGACAATCCCCACCATCCACTCGCCCTACTCCGACTCCTACGACGGCGACTATTCTTCTCCTTATGAAATCATTTTCGGAGAAGAGCCCCATAGGCTAGATCACCACCGTATGATCACATTCGAAAATTTTCTTCACAAGATCGTCATAGGTAAGCACATGGTCGGCTTCACCACCTTGGAGCGTAAACACTGTGCCTCCCGCATAAGGAATCTTTCGGCCACCAACTCCATCGACCAGCACAACATCCCCATGAGACTCCGATGCCAGAAAGACAGCAGGATTGGTCTGATCAAGCGGCTTTCGAAGCAGATACAACGTCTTCTTCATGAAAATACCAATGCTCGATCACATGATTGGAGTAGGCTGCGGATGTCCCCGGGCAACTTCTGCGTCACAGAAAACTCCTCACGTAGTAGGTCCGTCGCTGTTCCTGACTCGACGATGAACGGTATGCCGAGTTGAGCGAGGGAAGGACGATATTTTTCAAGGATATCGACATCAACGACGTTATCTGTGTCATCGGTCAGGAGAAGAGAAGCTCGCCCCAACAGCACGATCGTCGTCTCGTGATCACCGGCGCAAAGGCCGAGCGCAATTCGCAGGGCTTCCACCGGGCGATGTGTAGTGGTCGGATCTTCGCCTATGACTACGGCAACCCGCTTGGACATGTTCCCCGGCTGACGGTCCTACGTGAATGCGAGGAAACGATCACAGCCGTCGATGATATTCGACAGTACGACGAGGCCGGATAGTGAAACTCGGGAATCCACATGTTGAGTGGAAACGCCATGCTGCTGGCAGCCATAGGCACAGACGGACATCTTCACGCCTCCATCAAGGAGGCGGCTATAGCGAGCATCCTTAAAGCCTTTGACGCCTTCGTCGATGAGATATAAGTACACCTCAATCCCCTGCCGGACGGCGGCCTCTGCGAGCCCAACCACGATCTCAATACTCTTGTCCGTCGGGGCTGTGGATAACAGGAGACCAAGTTTTCGCGGCGGCATGGAGAGTCTCTAGACATTAAACCGAATAATTATTTAAGAATCAACTGGTTATAGGCAATCTGTGGGGCGAGAGTACGGGGTTTTTTAAGGGAAGTCAATCGGAAAAACGAGCACTCAAAAGCCCTTGATCAGCGAGAGAAAATATCTGGGGATATCCGCCACCGCCACCGTGTCTTGAGCTTTTGAATCCATGTTACGGACGACTGCCGACCCAGTCGTAGCTTCGTCATCGCCAAGCAACACCGCAAAGCGACAACCGCTTCGATCGGCTTGTCGGAGATGGCCTTTGAGGGTTGCCGCGCGATAATCGGTGTGGGCGGAAATACCGGCCTTCCGGAGTGTATCCAGAAGGCGCACTCCAGCTGGGCTACCCAGCGAACCAAAGGCGGCAATGTACACCGACATCGGAGCCGGAGGGAGACTCTGCTCAGGCAGCATCATGGCAATGCGTTCGAGACCTGCAGCAAATCCCACGGCGGGAGTGGAGGGCCCTCCCAATAATTCGACCAAGCCATCGTAACGGCCGCCGGCACCCACAGCATTCTGTGCGCCGAGGTGCGATGAAGTGATCTCAAACGCGGTTAAGCAATAATAGTCGAGTCCTCGCACCAGTCTTGGATTGATGCGGAACGGAATAGCGAGGGCCGTCAGGATCGAGAGCACCTCATCAAAATGGCTCTTAGCTGTCGGAGAAAGGTGAGAAATGAGTTGAGGTGCGTCCTCGGTTGCCGCACGACAGCCCGGCACTTTGCAGTCGAGGACGCGCAAGGGATTCGTCTCGAGGCGCCGTCGACAGTTGTCACACAGTTCGTTAGTTCGGCTCTTGAGGTAGGAGACGAGCACAGGCAGATAGGCCGCGCGATCGGCGCTGGTGCCAAGACTGTTCATCTCAAGGGTAAGATCCGGTAATGCAAGATCCGAGAGAAAACGCCACAGGAGGGCGATGACGTCCACATCTGCCTTGGAGTCCTGAGTGCCAAAATATTCGACGCCAAACTGATGAAACTGTCTAAGGCGCCCCGCTTGCGGCCGCTCATGACGAAACATGGGTCCGATGTAAAAATACTTTTGCGGCAGGGGATCGGCAGCTCGGTTATGCTCGATGAACGCGCGGACGGTTCCCGCCGTCCCTTCAGGTCTGAGCGTCAGGGAAGTACCGTCCCTGTCTGGAAAGGTATACATTTCCTTTTCGACGATGTCCGTGGCCGCCCCGATGCTACGGGCGAACAGAGTCGTGACCTCGAAAATAGGGATGCGGATTTCCCGAAATCCATATCGATTGGCCCACCGTCTGGCGGCGTCTTCAATCACCCGCCAGCGCGGCGTCTCTTCGGGGAGGATGTCCTTGACGCCTTTAATGCCTTTAATCATGGTGTGCTTCGCACTGGCGAGAGGTGAGGGGCGAGGGGCGAGAGGTAAGTGATGTGAAAACCCATCGCCTCTAGCCACTAGCCCCTTGCCTATGTGCGCCGCGACTATAACGAGCGATTTGCGGGCAAGTCAACGCGGGTTAAGTTCCAAAGTTTGAAGGTTATAGAGTGCGAAAGTTACACGGATCCACTTTATAACTTGTGAACTTTGAAACTAGCTGGTCTCTGTGGTTGCGCGCAGCCTCGGGTGGCGCTATAGTTCGCAACCTCCGCACTCAATCCAAGACGGGAGCATATTGTGAGTAGTGGTCGACCAGTCCGCCGGGTGATCGCCGTAGCGCCCATGCCGCCGGAGAAATCTGCCTATGCTCTGGCCCGCTATAGCCGATCGCCCGATTCCATCGAGCAGAGCATCACGTGGGTCCATGGGCACTC
>DATIGH010000015.1:0-5901 GCA_035454845.1 Nitrospira sp. | reverse complement strand
ATGACTAGAGACCACTTCCTGGACATCCAGGAAAGCGGCGGCGAATGGTGGCTCGAGGGCTGGCGCTGCATTAATTGCGGGTATGTTTGCGACCCTGTGCTAGAGAGAAACCGCATGGCGCATGCTGCAGCCCTGGCTTCGACAACCATTCAGGCGGCAGTGGACGTCCAACCGGCGATTGAGGAGGATTCCGAACACTCGGATATCGCCGCGTAAGTCGATCGGTAGGACCAAGCCAGGGGTGAGGGTCATATTGTGCTGATTTTCTGCTGTTTTCTTGTCAGTCTCAAGGACGTGGGATACACTTTTCTCACGCTCTATGGCACGTGCGAAATCAGATCGGGCGCGGTCGAAAGCGCTTGCGGTTGACGACCTCACCCAAAGCATCGAGCAGCTCCAGGCCTTCATTCCAAAACTGGAAGATCTGGGACGGGAAGGTTTCCCCTATCTCGAAGGCGCCCAAACCCGCACCGAGCTGCAACTTCGCGAGTGTATCAAGCGGGCGTTCGGGGAGAAATCTCAGGAATTTCAAACGCATCGTCACCTCAAACTGTCAATCTCATCTTCGACAGAAAAGAAGCAAACGCTGTCGCTGATCCGAAACCTCATTGCCTCGCTCGAGGACAAAAAGTTGGAATTGCAGGGCCTCAAGTCCGCAGCTGCTGAAGATCCGGCCTCGTCATCCCATCCTCCGCAGATGGCGTTGGTCCCTCCGGTCGTTCCCCCTGCTCAAGTCTCAGTGACATCGGTGACGACGACTCCCCGCCCGACCGCCGCTACGTTGCATCTTGTGCCCGATGTCGAAAAAGCTCCCCAGCCGGCCACTCCGGCTGTCTCTCCACCGGCCGATGCACCAGCAGCTCCCATCGTAGAATTCTCACGCGCTGCCGCTGCGACGCAGCCGGTTCAACCCTCGCGGGCACCCCTTGAACCCATTTCATCATTGTTTCGAACACAAGAAACGAAACCGGTTCCGGCCGCGCCGGAAGGCAATTCAGCTCTCCCTTTGTCTACGCTCGAACAGGCCACTGCACCGACATCTGCTCCGGACTCTGCCCCTCCCGCGGTATCGCCTCTTCAATCGATGCCTCTCGAGGCACCTGCACCGGTTGCGCCACCGGCGCCTAAAACTCCAACAGTTTCCACTTCGGTAGCTTCAAAGGCTGACGGGGCACCCCATACATTTTCGGCCACGCAAGAGGTTCCCGTTCCCTCTTCGCCAAGCGACCCACAAATAGCCCCTCCCGTGCCGGTAGCAGCAGTCATGGTGTCGGCCACTCGCGAGGTGGATTACCTCTGCATCACTAAAGAGCTCTGCCAACGATTTCACATGGTCGCCCGGCAACTGCGGTTGCGCGGTGAGTACCGACCGACGGTAAACATCGAGGACGAGTTCGACGTGCAGGACCTCGCACACGCACTGCTTCGCCTGCACTTTGACGACATCGGCACGGATGAGTGGACGCCGTCCTATACTGACGGCACATCCCGCACCACCTTTCTGCTGGATCACGATCGCCTGGCAGTCGTGGTCAAGAAAACGCGGGCCGGGCTCAGCCGGAAGCACCTCATGGACCAGGTACGCGCCGATGTCGAGCGCTATCGTGCCCGAGGACGATGTACGCATCTGTTGTGCTTTATCTATGACCCCGAAGGCCGCATCGGTAATCCCAGCGTGTTCGAAAGCGAACTGAACAGCACCAGCGAACATTTCACCGTCGACCTCGTCGTCGCACCGAAGTGAGGCAGACATGAAAAGACTGAAATCTGCAGCAGTAGCTCCCGATCGACGCCAGGGGCCCGGTTCCGCCACATTGACAGGCGCTTCGGGTATCCGCTACGTTGACAAAGAGCCTGCCATTCCGGCGGTGCCTTGCACGATCCATGCACCGGTAGACGGTGGAGTGGTCATGGCCGACCGAGCGTATGTGTTGATTCACGTTCAACCGGGACAGACCAGTCGAGTGGTCAAGGCACTCGGTGAGATCAAGCAGATCAAAACAATCGATCCGTGTTGGGGGAAACCGGACATCATTGCCGTGGTCGAGGTGCCGGATCAAGACGCGTTGACCCAGCTGGTGCTCAGCCGGATCCATGCGATCGAAGGTGTCTCACAAACCGACACGCATCTGGTCTATCGGCTCAAGGACACAAAACCCAAGTGACTTTACGTAGTCTCCACTGCCTGCTTATCGTTCCACTCCTCGCGAGTGCAGCCTGCGCCGGCCCTCCTATCCCTCACGAACCCGACGTCGTGGACGCCATCCTGCCCTCGCCGGCCGACCAAGTACGGACCACGGTGATCCAAGTGCTGACAAATGACGGATATGAGGTCGAGCAGGAAAACGATCAAAACCTGACAACCGGCTTTCGGGAAGAAATTCGCAGTCCCTGGGATGGGCTTCTTCACTGGCGCTTCGGCACAGGACGGAGCCGTGTGCATGCCCTCGTGACCGCGGCAGAGGAACAAACAACGAGATTGAGACTACATGTGTTCTACGAGGGAAAAGACGGACTGTTTACCCGGTGGGAGGAATCGCCTACCGCCTTGCCGCAGAGCGCGGAACATCAACTTCGGCTGATCAAGAACGCGCTGCACATTCTCTAGCCCTGCCCCGCTTCCTTCTCTCCGCCTTCTGCGTCCGGCCCCAGATCCAATCCAAATCGCTCGGCCATGCGATAGAGGGTCCGCCGATCGATGCCAAGGATTTTCGCCGCCTTCACTTTATTTCCTTTCGTCTCTTTGAGCACGCGCGTCAAATGGCGCTTTTCCACTTCCTCGAGCGTCAGATAGACTGACTCGGCCGTCTCAGGGATCTCCGGTTTTTGCTCCGCCGGACCCGACGGCTGGCGAAGCGACGCGGGCAAGTCGTCAGGAGTCAACAACGGTCCCTGGCTCAGCGAGACCGCGCGTTCGATCGCATTTTCCAACTCACGGACGTTTCCGGGCCATCGGTATCGGTTCAGACACTCCATCGTATCGGGATGGAAGCCCCGCACCGCGGTCGTGGCGCCTGCGGCGCATTTCTGCAGAAAATAGTGGGCGAGCATCGGAATGTCTTCTTCCCGCTCCTTGAGAGACGGCAGTGTAATTCGCACGACGTTCAGACGATAAAATAAGTCGTCTCGAAACTTGCCTTCTTTGACGAGTTGCTCAAGATCCCGATTGGTCGCGGCAATGATGCGAACATCCACTTTGATCGAATTGGTTCCACCCACTCGGCGAACTTCGTGATCCTGCATCACGCGCAGCAACTTCACTTGCAGTGCCTGCCCCAGCTCGCCGACTTCATCGAGAAACAGCGTCCCCCCGTTGGCCGATTCAAAGAGTCCCGTCTTTGTCCCGACCGCGCCGGTGAACGCCCCCTTTTCGTAACCGAACATCTCTGATTCGAGAAGCGTGTCCGGCAGCGCGCCGCAATTCACCGGGACGAACGGCTTGTCGCGGCGAGGGCTGTTGCCGTGGATCGCACGGGCGATCAGTTCCTTGCCGGTCCCGCTTTCCCCTTGCAGGAGGACCGTGCTCCGGGTCTCGGATACACGTGCCACCAACTTATACACTTCGAGCATCGCCGGGCTGCTGCCCACCAACGGCGACCATTCATCCTTGCTTTTAAGTTCTTCACGGAACTTCGTGTTCTCGCGCAGCAGACGGCAATGATCAAGGCTGCGCTGAACGACCAACTTGATTTCTTCCTTCTTAAACGGCTTGGCCAAATAATCGTAGGCGCCTTGTTTGATGGCCTCGATCGCGCCTTCCAGCGAGCCAAAGGCGGTCAGAACTACGATGGCGGTGTCTTGGCTCATGCGCTTGAACTCGCGCAGCACCGTCAGGCCGTCCACGGCGCCCATGCGGATATCGGTAAGGACGAGATCGACCCGCCCCTCACGGCCGCGTGCGATGGCTTCCTCGCCGCTGCCATAGGCCTCGACGTGATAGCCTTCGTTCTTCAGCGCCTCGGCCAACAGCTCCCGCGCGACCGCATCGTCATCTACGACCAAGATTTTTGCCGCGTGCATAACGCTTCTACATTACCCCTTCCGGCAAGACGACTTTCCCAGGTAAGGCGATCATCACGGTTGTCCCCCGCCCCTGCTCGCTCGTCAGCGACAGTGTTCCACCATGCGCATGCACCGTTTCCCGGCTTAAGAATAGACCCAACCCTGTTCCCTTGCCAACCTCCTTCGTGGTGAAAAACGGCTGGAAGGCATTTTGAACATCCGATGCCGGCATGCCAATGCCGGTGTCACGGACGGCCACCGTCACCATGATTGGCGACATGTCCTTCGCAAGTCGCTGGCCCGCTTCCAGCTCTTCGGGTGTCGCAGCGCGGGCACCGATGTGCACGTCAACCGTGCCCTGCTGCTGGGTGGCGGCCAGCGCATTGGTGAGCAGATTGACGAGAACCTGATGCAGCTTCTCGGCATCGGCCCACACCACTGGAACCCCGATGGCACTTTCGCTGGTCAATGCCACACCCTTCGCATGGAAGGCTGGTTCCATCAACGCCATGGCTGGTCCGATGACCTGCTCGACCGACATCCACTTCGGCTCCGGCTTGCGCTGGCGAGTGGATGAGAGCAGGTCCTGAATGATCCGCACGACGCGATTGAGCTGCTCATCGATGACTGTAATGCGCTTTTTCATGTCGGGCGTGACGCCCGGTTCCTCTCCAAGCGCCTGCACGTGCCAGGCGATGGAATGCAACGGCGTTCCCACTTCGTGCGCTACGGATGCCACGAGCTGCCCGACGGCCGCAAGACGTTCCGAGCGGTTGAGTTGATCCTTGGCATCGACCAATAGGGCATTCGCCCGTAACAGACTTTCGGTTTGCTGGGCCAACGCCTGACGTGCGCTTTCCTCTCGAGCCTTGCGTTCTTCTCTGGTCAATCCCATGTAGGCCACCATCACTAGAACGGCGGCCACGACCGTACGGTTGATCACGGCGGCCTGGAAGCGGCCCGGCTTTGTCGGTTGCATGAGGCCCACATACGTCGCCGCAATGCAGGCAACCACGGTCGCAAGCATCAGGGGACGGCTGCGCAGCGTCGCGACCAATAGGATGGGCAAGACGAGCGCATAGGCGCCGACGATGTTCGCAGGTGCGACCGTTTCCAGTACGACGATGACGGTCAACACCGCCGCTGCTATGGCTAAAATGATGCGGTTCTGCTTGGGCATGCGCTATGTCGTTACAACGTTGCGCAGATGCGCGAGACCACAGCCGGAAGCCATGTTCAGCATCTGAACGGAGGGTTTAGCTGATCGGGCGGATGGAACGCAAGGTCGCCCCGAGTTCACGCAGCCGTTCATCCTCGATGAGGGCGTCAACACGGCTGCCGTACTTCCGCCTCCAGTTGGGATGGTTCTCGACGGTCCCTGGCAGATTTGTTTGTGAAATTTCCTCCAGTCCGTCCTCGAGATTTGCCAACACCAGCCAGGAAGGCGTCCTGGCAAGATAGGCATGGATCGCCCGACAGAGCGCCGGTGTCATGGCCGGCACAGCAGCCGGATCGTCACTCATGTCGCCGGGCAGCAATGCTTCCTGCTTGAGGGCGGCCAACATGCGCCCTTTGTCCTGTTGACGCTCCTGCAAGGCTTGATGGCGAGCAGCATCGTCCGGAAAGGCTCCTAACCCGGCGCGAAGTTGGATGTCCTCTCCGGACCAAAAACCGGTCAATGTTGGCAAATCGTGCGTCCCCGCCACTGCGAGTGCTTGTTGCGGGTACTCGCCGGGAGATTTCCATGATCCGTCCCCACGGCGCTCGAAATAAAAGACTCGATAGGACAGGACGCGTGCCTTCGCCAGTTGTTCTCTCACCAAATCCGTCACCGTGCCAAGATCTTCACCAATCACCACCGTTTTCGAGCGGACACTTTCGAGTGCGATGATCGATAAG
>DATIGH010000014.1:0-3817 GCA_035454845.1 Nitrospira sp. | reverse complement strand
TGGTATTGCAAGCGGCGAGAGTCAATCCAATGACTGTTATGGCACACGCGGTCAATAGACGACGAGTCATGTTGAATACCATCGCTCCTCCTTTCGGGTAAAAAGCCGGCTAGAAAGCGGCTCGACCTGGGCCGCTTGATTGGCCCTAAGAGTTTGCCTAGCGAAACTCCCAGCTTTCTGCTTAAGCAAACGGCGGGCCGGACGCGCAACGTGACGCTGCACCTGCGCAGTTCACTGCAAACGATGCGGTCGTCATCACAAACGACCGTTGAACCGGGGATTGTTCCGGGCGCGCTCCGGACAAGTTGTCCCACGTTCGGGACAGGATGGATGACGTCGCAGTTGGACGGCGGGGGTTACCGCTCGCTAAAAATAACAAATACGGCGCCTGCCGGCCGGAGCCAGTCCCTAAACGCCTGCCTCCAGCAGCACGTGTCCCGTATACGACCGCTTCGAGCGTGCGATCTCTTTCGGCGGGCCCTCAACGACGATTTCGCCACCTCGGTCGCCGCCTTCCGGGCCCAGATCGATAATCCAATCGGCATTCCTGATGACGTCCAGATTGTGCTCGATCACAAGCACCGTATTGCCGGCCTCGACGAGGCGATCCAGGACATCGAGCAATCGCTGGACATCGGCAAAATGCAATCCGGTGGTCGGCTCGTCGAGGATGTACAGCGTCCGTCCGGTCGCCCGCTTGGACAGTTCGCGCGAGAGCTTTACCCGTTGTGCCTCTCCGCCGGAAAGCGTCGTGGCCGACTGACCGAGCTTGACGTAATGCAGGCCGACATCGTGCAAAGTCTGTAGTTTTGCTTTGATCAAGGGAATGTGCTCGAAAAACTCCAAGGCCTCGTCCACGGTCATGTTCAGCACATCGGCAATACTCTTGCCCTTGTGCAAGATCTCCAATGTTTCACGATTGTATCGCTGCCCTTTACAGATTTCGCAGGTCACGTACACGTCGGGGAGAAAGTGCATTTCGATCTTGATCAGCCCGTCGCCTTGACAGGCTTCGCATCGTCCGCCCTTGACGTTGAAGCTGTAGCGGCCCGGCTTGTACCCGCGGACCCGGGATTCCGGCAGGTTGGAGTAGAGATCGCGAATGTATCCGAAGAGCCCCGTATAGGTCGCCGGATTGGAACGAGGCGTCCGCCCGATCGGCGATTGATCGATGTCGATGACCTTGTCCAGCGCCAGGACGCCCTGCAGTTCCCTGCAGCCGTCGATCTTTGGCTTCTTGTGATACAGGAGCTGAGACAACGAGTGGAACAATACTTCGAGCACGAGCGTGCTCTTGCCGGATCCCGAGACGCCGGTGACGCAGGTCAACAGCCCCAAAGGTATCCGCGCCGTGACATGCTTCAGATTGTGCTTTTTCGCGTCGATGACGGACAAAAAGCCCTTCGGTTTCCGTTCGCGCTTTGGAACCGAGACAGCCTGAAGCCCGCGCAGGTACTGTCCCGTCAGCGACTGAGCGTCCGCCATCACATGTTGAGGCGTCCCCTGGGCGATGATATGACCCCCATGCGAGCCGGCACCCGGTCCCATATCCAGAACGTGATCCGCTGCCAGCATCGTTTCGGCATCGTGCTCGACGACGATGACTGTGTTGCCGAGATCGCGCAACCGCAGCAGCGTCTGCAAGAGGCGGCGATTGTCGCGTTGATGCAAGCCGATGGACGGCTCATCGAGAATGTAGAGGACGCCCACGAGGCCCGACCCGATCTGCGTGGCCAGCCTAATGCGTTGACCTTCCCCCCCTGAGAGCGTGGCCGCCGCGCGGTCGAGCGTGAGGTAGTCGAGTCCGACGTTCACCAGGAAACCTAGCCGTTCCCTGATTTCCTTCAGAATCCGATGGGCGATCACCATTTCGCGCTCTGTGAACGCGAGCGACGCAAAAAAGTCGGCCGCCGCGCGCACTGACCGGCGCGTCACTTCCGCAATCGACTGCTGAGCGATCTTGATGGAGAGGCTTTCCGGTCTCAGCCTGGCGCCATGGCAAGTTTGGCAAGGCTCGAGCAGCGTGAAATCTTCCTCTTCGGACGCGTCTCCAGTCACTGCATAGCCGATCCCGTCGCAGGCAGGACAAGCCCCATGAGGACTATTGAACGAGAAAATGCGCGGTGTGATCTCGGGATAACTGACGCCGCAGCGGATGCAGGCGAGCTGTTCACTGTACAGGAGTGTCTTGCCGTCCTCCGTCAGGACGCCCACAAGCCCTCCGGCCAACTTCAAGGCGGTTTCGACCGAGTCGGCGAGCCGCCGCACCAACGCGTCGCCCGGCTTCATGACCAAACGATCGATCACGATCTCAATCGTGTGCTTTTTTTGTTTGTCGAGCGCAACATCATCGCCGAGATCCACCGGCTTGCCGTCGATACGCGCCCGGACGTAGCCGGCCCGCCGCATCTCGAGAAGCTCTTTGCGGTATTCGCCCTTCCGGCCGCGGACGATCGGCGCGAGAATTTGAAATTTGCTGCCTTCGGGCAACGCGCCGATGGCATCCACCATCTGCTGCACCGTTTGCGCGGTAATCTGCTGACCACATTGGTGGCAATAGGGCTTCCCGACCCGCGCGAACAGGAGGCGTAAATAATCGTAGATTTCCGTGACGGTACCGACGGTCGACCGCGGATTGTGACTTGTGGATTTCTGCTCGATCGAAATGGCCGGCGAGAGCCCCTCGATGGAATCGACATCGGGTTTGCCCATCTGCTCGAGAAACTGCCGGGCATAAGCCGATAGCGATTCGACGTAACGGCGTTGTCCCTCGGCATAGATCGTGTCAAAGGCCAGGGAGGATTTTCCAGAGCCGCTCAGGCCGGTGATGACCACCAGCTTATCGCGGGGAATCTCGACGTCGATGTTCTTGAGATTATGTTCGCGCGCGCCCTTGATGATGATCGAGTTGCCCATGGCGGCACGATTATAACACTCGAACCGCTTAGGCTGTTGAGAAGTGTGATTGCTCCTATCATTTTACATGCTCAAGATGTTCAAAAAGGCGGCCGGCGAGGCCGCAGCGAGCGAAGAGTCGAGGCGTACTTTGTTCGGTACGTCGAGACTCTGAGCGATGTGAGAACGAAGCCCGCCGCCTTTTTCAACGTCTTGCCTGCCTTGACAAAGTCGGAAACTGGGTGCTACCACCCATCCCCATGGTGCTCATGGGGGAATCCATGACTGAACAGCCTCCATCGGACGTGTCCGCCCGTACCGTGTCGACTTGGTCCGGCGCGGCGCGCGAGCAAGCGGTGCAGCGCATGTTCACGGCCATCGCCGGTGTCTACGATCTGAACAACACGCTGCTGAGTTTCGGACTGCACTATCGCTGGAAGAAAATCACGGCGTCGTGCGTTCCGGCCGTCGAGCACGGAACCGCACTCGATGTGGGCGCCGGCACGGCTGATTTGGCACTCTTGATCGAGCCTCGCATGGGTAATCACGGACGGGTGATCGCTTCCGATTTAAATCTCGCCATGCTCGCCGAGGGGCTGAAGAAGATCAACGGAAAAGGTCTGAGCACCAAGGTCGCTTGCCTGCAGGCCAATGCAGAGCATTTGGGGTTTGCCGACAACACGTTCGACGCCGTGACGACCGGGTTCTGCATGCGCAATGTGGGGAACCTGCCGCAAGCGATCGCCGAGATCCGCCGTGTGATGAAGCCAGGCGGGACGTTGGCCTGCCTTGAATTTTCCCGTCCGGTCTTCGGATGGCTCCGCGCCCTGTACGACTGGTATTCTTTCAAGTTGCTCCCATGGATCGGGACAAGAGTGGCGGGGGACACGACCGGCGTCTATGAATATTTGCCCGCCTCGAT
>DATIGH010000013.1:0-4439 GCA_035454845.1 Nitrospira sp. | reverse complement strand
ATCAACCGATCGATGAGCCTTCTGAACGGCAGGGGTCTTTGAAACCGATGTTTCCAAAAGCGATCCAAGCTGGCCATCAAGAACACCGAGCTCACAGCGGTTCGAAGAGCCTGTACCCGAAATCCGGCTTTGTCTGCGGCTGCGGAAAGACTGCTTCTGTCAAAATGATACAAATGCCTGGGCGGATCCAAATGAAACCACCAGGGACCGAATAGCTTGAATTCCAGGCTGTTGACATTGGGCACACTCACGACCAGCAATCCGTCATCTTTGAGAAGTCGATGGACCCGCTTCAGGGCGTCAACGGGACTAGGCAGATGTTCCAATGAATGGCTCATCAAGACAACATCAAAAGACCGAGGAGGAAACGGAGCAGATTCCAACGTTCCCGTATGGATGTTCTCCGTGACCAGCTCGCGGGCATGAGCGGCGGCGATCTCGCTGATCTCAATGCCGTGAGGCTCCCATCCCTGTTCTTGCAAGGTCTTCAGGTTGCCGCCAGCGCCGCAACCGATGTCCAAGACCTTTCCTTCACCCCTCCAGGGCAAGGGATAGCGCCCTTTCAGCTCTCGCCAGCTTTTGTCCGGCCATAACAACATCTTTCTGAATGGCCGCCAAGCAGCTGGAGCAGTCGAAGGATATCCATAGTAATCCTCCAGCACCCAGCGCTTCAGCTGCGCGGAAGCTTTTTTTGCCTGCCGTTGCAACGACGATCTCTGTTTGCCGGACACAGGAGGAAAATAGACCGGCGGATAAAATGAGCCGAGTAGTTCTCGCGCCGGACGCGGATTGAGATACACGAGCCCGCAGCTGCGGCACCGCACGACTGAAAACTCGTCTTCCGTGACGTTCAACAGTAAATCCCTCTGCCTCATGATGATCTCTGAGTCATTGGAATGACAAAGGTCGCAGAGCACGCGTTCCATGCCGGGTAGCAGGAGGTCTTGTTCACACGTCTGTTCCATCGAAGACCTCTGACTCACCGCGGTATAGCCTGTCCGTTCCGCATCTGCCGAACCGCAGCAGCCATCACTTCGTCGACCGTAATCAGCTTCATGCAGTTTTCCTCGCCCCGCCGGCAGGTTGGATGAAAACAAATTCGACAGTCAAGTCCTTTATAAATCACCTCCGCCGGTCCGCCGCGCGGCCCCCACTCAGTGGGATTTGACGGTCCGAATAGTCCAACCACCGGCGTCCCCACCGCCGCTGCAATGTGCATGGCACCCGTGTCATTGCCGACGAAGAGCGCCGATCGTTTGAGGACGGCCGCCAGCGTTCTGATATCCGACCGTCCCGCGATGTTCAGCAGCCGGCTCTTGGCCCGCCTCACGACCGTCTCAGTTAATGCCACTTCTTGGGAGCTTCCCCCGACAAGCACTTGGCAGCCAAAGCGATCGATCAAACGATCGGCCAGCTCGGCAAAGCGCTCGGGGGGCCAGGCTTTGAACCAGTAGCGTGCGCCCGGTTGGATGACGACCCAGGGTCTGACTACTGGTACTCCAACCTCGCTGACCAGTCGCTCAACGCCGGCCTCATCCTCCGCTGTAAGCCAGAGCTGCGGAACGCGGCCTCGGATAGCCACGCCCAGGGGAGAAAGGGCTGCGAGATCCCGTTCGATACGATGCGCCCCTGCCTCCGCTTTGACGACGGTGGTGTAACAGATGCCGGTCCAACGCTGCTCGGCATTGAAGCCGATGCGAACCGCGGCTCCGCTGATCCACGTGAGAAACGCTGCACGGTCGCCATCCGTCAAGTCCACCACCGTGTCAAACCGCTTGCGTCGGATCTGCCAGGCAAAGCCACACTGCTCGACGATTGAGCCGCGATCCAGCGGAACAATTTCATCCACATCAGGGTTCCCACGCAAGATCTGTTCAGTGCCCCGGTTGACGAGGACGCTCAGTCGGGCCATCGGATAGGCCGCCTTGAGTGCATGCAGTGTTGGCGTGGCCAGGAGCACGTCACCGAAGTAGCGCAATTTGATCGCTAACACGTTCCGAGGGATCATGCCAATGGTCTACCGCAGCAGTGAGGCATACAATTCACAGGTTTGCACGGCCGCCCGTGACCAGGTGAACTGTTTCGCCCGAGCAAAGCCTCTTGCCTTGAGCGACGCGCGCAAGGACTCGTTTTCTATCACCTGGATCATGGTGTCCGCCACTTCGCGGGCATTGGACGGATCCACCAGCATCGCGGCATCTCCGGCCACCTCTCCCAAAGCCGTCGTCTTTGACGTGATCACCGGCGCGCCGCACGCCATGCCCTCCAGCACCGGCATGCCGAACCCCTCGTAGAGGGAGGGGAAGATCAGCAGATCGGCAAAGGAATACAGCAACTGTAAATCGCTCTGAGTCAAACGGCCCGGACACAGCACCCGACCGGTCAGCCCAAAGGACTGAGCCGTACCCTCGTATGAACCAAAGGGATGCATCGGGGTCCCGGCGAAGACCAGCGTTCTTCCTTGGAGATGCGTCAAGATCAATGAAGCGGCTTCCATCACCACACGATGATTTTTCCGCGGGTCTGCTCCCCCGACGAACAAGAGAAATTGATCCGTCGTGAGGCCGATCCGCTGCTTCAGCGCCATGAACGCCCCGGCATCTTGGCGTGGGAAGAAGTCCCCGGAGACGCCGTTCGGGATCACGACGATCTGCTCAGCGGATAACCCGAACAGCTCGATCAATTCATGCGCCGAGAATTTCGAGACGGTGATGACTTTTCTTGCACGCCGAGCCGTCCGCTTCGTTTTGTACGAAGACAACCTCTGCCCGAGAAATTTTGGCGAATATTCCGGGAATCGCTCGAGCCAGAGGTCATGGATCGTGACGATACCGCCAAAGCGTCCCATGGTATGCAGGCGAAAATTCGTTCCATGGTAGAGATCCAACTGATCGGCTCTCCCGCGATTCCTCATCGACCACTTCGAGGCGGTCACCCAGGTGAGACGACCCCGTCCGGACCAATGCCGGGTTTCTTCCGGCGGCTCGCAGCCAGGCCTGAGGTAGCCGATGAAGCTGGCGTTCGACTGAGCCGCGACCATCTCGCGCAGCAAATAGTAGGTATGCCAGCCGATCCCGCCTCGATCTCCGACGATGGGGCTGGCGTCGATGCCAATTCTCATCGTCGTTCCTGGCCGCCCTTCATCAGCTGATGGTACAGCCGCTCCATGGCTGCGACCGAAGCCGTCACGGTGAACCGCTCACGAGCCACTTGGACGCCGCGCTCCTCCATGATTTTCCTTCGTGGCTCATCGCGCAGCAGTGACAGGATCGCAGCCGTCAGCTCTACGGGATGATTTGGCGTCACCAGCAGCCCTGTCCGTCCATCGTCGACAATTTCAGGCAACCCGCCCACCCGTGTGGCGACCACCGCTTTTCCCGCTGCCAGCGCTTCCACCACCGCGATTCCGAACCCCTCCATCCTTGCAGGATGCACATACAGCGACAACGCCGACAAGAACGGTGTGACCTCATCCTGAAAGCCGACGAAGTGGACGCGCTCGTCAATCCTAAGCCTCTTGGCCAATGCCTTCAGTTCTTCCTCGTACGCTCTCTCACCCGTTCCGATGATGAGATAGTGCACCGAGGGGACCGCGCGAAGGATCGAGGGCAGCGCTCGAAGCATCACATCATAGCCCTTGCGCGGAAACAGATGAGCCACCGTCCCCAGCAACACCGCATCGTCGGGGACTCTCAATGCCCGGCAGACCGCCGTTCGATTGGCCGTCGGGACTCCAACCTTCGCCGGAGGCAGGCCGCTGTAGATGGTCCGTAAGGACTCTCGCGCGACGCCGCCGGCGATCAGGGCCTGCTCAACCTGCCTAGAAATCGCGATCACTCCATCGACCGTCTCAAGACGGTACCGCCGCACTTTCTGCGGCTCGATTTCCTGGCGCACATGCGCGACCACCGCCCGCCGCAGACCGGAAGAGCCGCGGACTGCGCTGATCGTGTGGGGTACCCACCAAATGTCGTTGACATGGATGAGTGTCGGCGCCACGTCCCCAAGCATTGCCCGAAGGTTTTTGACGTCATGCCACCGGAGCAAGGGCGAATACCACTTACGCCACGGGCCAAGGGCAAGCGGGTGCCGCGACACATTTGCTTTCGCCAGGCTGTCGGAGAGAGGCGTGTGGAAAGGACAAGCGACGTGGGGTTCCCATTCCCCCCGATCGAGCGCACCGAGCATGGCCAGCAAATCACGCTCGGCGCCACCGATGCCGCCGATGCCATGAATATAAAGAATTCTTGTCGGCACTAGCTCGAATTCCGTGGGACCTGGGAGGGCGCGGTCATCGTCCATAGCTTGGCATACTTGACGAACGTGTACATGCCGGCAAATACACACACGATGAGCCCACGGATGCCGTCCCGGAACCCCTGTTTCATAAGGTAGCTCTTCAAGAACACGACGAGAGGGCGGAAGACGAGGTCATGGGC
>DATIGH010000012.1:0-2923 GCA_035454845.1 Nitrospira sp. | reverse complement strand
TCGGACAGGGTGCAATCGCTCGAGAAACAACTGCGAGAGCGTGATAAGCGGATAGAGGAATTAGAGTCCCAGCTGGAAGCGTTGAAGCTGATTGATCAGGAGCACGAGAACAAGCGAAAACCTATCCGGCCTCCCACGACGCTCGAATCCATTCAGTGAATTTCGTTCTGACCTCGTGTGCACCGCCAGCACGGAGGATCGTAGCCGTCCACGGCATATTCGATCGGCTCGGTCAGGTGTGAGAGAGCGAGGACCCGCTGCACGCGAGGACGATCTTGCCAAGTATACCTCCCTTCCCGAGTAACTCGTGAGCCTGCCTCGCCTGGGCAAGTGGGAAACGGTGCGCGATCAACGGCTTGAGCTTCTGCTGTTGAAGGAGGTCGAACAGGATGAGCAAATCCTGTCGAAACCATGCTGGTCTCAGCCGTTTAAGCCACTGGATACTGTAAGGAACGACGCGTTTCCGGCCTGGGAGAATCCAGCCACCAACAATGTACACTCCGAAGACCGCGATGGCACCAAAGCGATGGCGACGACCTGAACGACGTGAAGCCGATCGTCCTTCACGTAGCGAGCCGGTCAAGCCATAGGCCACAACCCTGCCGCCGGGACGCAGCGCCTTACGGGAGCGCCAGATGTGCGTGCCACCGATGCCGTCAAAGACGACGTCGACTCCTTCGCCCGTGAGGCGATGCATCTCTTCCACGAAGTCCTGGTGCTGGTAATCGATTGGGAGACCGCCCATGTCGGATACAGTTGATGCACCACGCGACGAACAGGTGCCGTACATCTCGAGGCCGGCGAGGCGACCGAGCTGCAAGAGCGCCGTGCCGACTCCGCCGGCCGCGCCGTGGATCAACACACGCTGGCCTGTTCTGACCTTAGCGGAGCGATGCAGCATCTGGTACGCGGTGACGTAGTTGAGGACGAGGCTGACAGATTCGCCTGCGTCCAACCCTGGCGGCACGGGAACCAGTTCGTGTTGCGGCAGACAGACGAATTCCGCATAGGCACCGCTAATAGGCAGTGCCGCGACGAGCTGGCCAGGTCTGACCCCGATGACACGGTTGCCAAGCTGCTCTACGATCCCAATCAGGTCCCATCCAGGCGTGAAGGGCAGTCGCGGCGTTTCGGGATGAAGGCCTTCACGCATCATGAGATCGGGCAGGGAGACGCCCGCGGTCAGCACTTTGATGAGCACTTCACCGTCTTTCGGCTCCGGTCGGTCTTCTTCAACTACCCGAAGTACATCGGGCCCGCCATAGCGAGTGACAATGACGCGCGTGTGTTTCATTGACCGCTTGCTTGAACGCTTGGCGCTGCAACATGGTTCATGACAGGTATGTCTTTCAGGAATCGTGTGATTTCATGCGTGACTTCGTGTTGATGCCCGACCCATAAATGACCGCCGGTCGGATAGCCGACGAACCGTGCGCCAGGGATATGATCGGCAGTGTAACGGGCACCGTCGTACGTTCCGAATACATCGTCCTCACAACTGATTGCCAAGGTGGGTACCCGAATCTGTTCGAGGTCATACCGGGGGAGGGAAGGGATCACCTTGGCCTCATTCAGCAGCCCGGCGCGGCGCCGCGAGATCGGCAACACGTGATCAAGCACCTGATGCACACGCGTCTGCTCGTCCGGAGAGGCACTCTTCAAGAGGTCTGGCGGTGTCCCCAGAATAATCCGAATGACCGTGTTGCGGGCCATCTTGCTCATGGCCCAGAACACAAAATCCGACCGCATCGCCGTCTCCATCATGAACTGCATGCCGGGTGGAGTATGAACCGCCGGTGCATTGTCAGGCCGCGGGACATAGACGGCTGGAACGAGCAGAACGAGTGCGGTGATCTTCTCGGGATGCTGCAGCGCGAACTGCAGAGAAGAGGGCGCACCGGCGGAACCACCGATGACCGCGACGCGCTCGATCCCAAGTGCCGCTAAAAGACACGCATGCGCATCGGCTTGCGCGGCCGGCGAAGCATCTTGCGGCAGCGGTGTGCGCAGATACCCGAAGCGCGACATGGCGACGATGCGAAACCCTTTCTCGACCAGTGGGGCGCTCCACTCCAACCCTTGATCGAATCCGCCGCCGGCTCCATGCACCACCAACACGGGTGGACCATTGCCGGCGACAGCGTATTCGATAGGTCCGCACGATGTCTGGGCCATCTGACTCCCGAGCGACACACGGTCATGAGCGTCTTGAATCTCGGCCCGGTAGAAGTACGTCGTAGTTCCCAGTGCCGCGATAGCCGCACTTGAGGCAATCAACGCGGCGGTGCGCATTCGTCGGCGTGCCATGTGTTGAACCATCCCTTCTTGGTCCTACGCCAGATGATGCAAGATCGGCGAGGCGGGCAGCGGATGTTCATTGACGATGTGCATATTGCGCCAGGTATTCTACGCCCGCGTGTGAGGGTTTTCATGGAGTCGCGGCTCAAATTGGCCCTACAAGCCGCCGTAGATCTCATTGACGAATGCACAGCTGTCTGACAGACTGCGCCCGGCCCGGTGGTCAACAATCCTTCCCGCAACGGAGAGACGCTGCAATGACGTGGACGACGGAACGACCGACAAGCGGAGGCGTCTATTGGCATCGAGCCACTCCCGCATCTCAGTGCCATCCAGTGAAAGTCTACAATGTCGGCAGCTTTTTTTATGTGTGGCCGATTGAAGAGGATGGTCGGGTAGACATTAGAGTGCGTCTCGATGATTGTTCAGGCGAATGGGCCGGACCGATGATGCCTCCGGGATAGAAAGGTTCAGTAGCTACAGTGGGAAGCTCGCCTCCTTCATCTTTCTCTTGAAGACTCCCACATAAGTATAGGCGATGTAAGTACAACCTCGCCTCCGACCTCCTGCATAGAACTTTGCCTGTCATTTAAGGCATCCTCAAGAAAGGTGCGAAGGACCTGAC
>DATIGH010000011.1:0-3675 GCA_035454845.1 Nitrospira sp. | reverse complement strand
TATGGCACGTATTGCCGGAGTCGATTTGCCCAGAGAAAAGCGGTCGGATATCGGCCTGACCTATGTTTTCGGGATCGGGCGGGCGGCCGCGCGTCAGATCCTCGACAAGGCGGGGATCAATGGTGCGATCCGGGTGAAGGATCTCAGCGAGGATCAAATCGTCAAAATTCGCGAGATCATCGACCAGGACCATCAGGTCGAAGGCGACTTGCGAAAAACGGTCTCCATGAACATCAAGCGGTTGATCGATACCGGCACCTATCGAGGCCTTCGCCATCGGAAGGGCCTGCCGGTTCGAGGCCAACGGTCCAAAACCAATGCACGCACGAGAAAGGGCCGTCGCGCCGGAGTCGGCAGCAAGCCGAAACCGGCCGCTCGTCCCGCTCCCACGGCGTGATCGTCATGAGTAGGAGTGTTCTATGAGCGTGAAAAAAGGGAAGAAGAAAGAACGTCGGATCGTCCAGAGCGGGATCGCTCACGTCCAGGCGTCTTTCAATAACACGATTGTGACGATCACCGACATGAGCGGTAACACGGTCGTCTGGGCGAGCGCTGGCAATCAAGGCTTTAAGGGTTCGCGAAAAAGCACGCCGTTCGCCGCCCAACGGGCCGGGGAAGCAGCCGCTCGCAAGGCGATGGAAAGCGGCATGCGGCAGGTCGATGTCTATGTGAACGGGCCGGGATCTGGGCGTGAATCGGCGATTCGCTCCTTGCAGGGGGCTGGACTGCGAATCAATCTGATCCGTGACGTCACGCCGATCCCCCACAATGGATGCCGGCCGCCGAAACGGCGGAGAGTATAACCAACCGTGAAGCGTGAAGTGTTAGACGTGAAGCGAAAGAGACCAGACCGGAAGCAGAACTCGATCTGCTCGTCTCACGTCTTACGTCTCGCGCCTGACGCTGAAATTTGAGGAGGAAGAAGTGGCGAAGTATCGAGGGCCAGTGTGTCGGTTGTGTCGCCGTGAAGGCGAGAAATTATTTTTAAAAGGCTCGCGCTGCATGACCGAAAAGTGCGCGATCGAGCGCCGCAGCTATCCGCCCGGTCAGCATGGACAGGCTCGGCCGCGTATCTCTGATTACAGCACGCAGTTGCGAGAAAAGCAGAAATTGCGGCGCATCTACGGGCTACAAGAACGGCAGTTCCGCGGTGTCTTCGAGCGGGCCGAGCGGCGTTCAGGCGTGACCGGCGAAGCGTTGCTGCGATTGCTTGAGTGCCGTCTCGACAACGTGGCTTACCGGCTTGGGTTCGGGGCTTCCCGCAAAGAGGCGCGGCAACTTGTCGGGCACGGTCATGTCACGGTCAATGGCCGAAAGAACAATATTCCGGGATCCCAAGTCCGGGCGGGCGACGTGGTGGCGGTGCGAGAGCGCAGCCGCAGCCTCGCGTCGATTCAGACCGCGCTGGAATCGGTTGAGGGCAGAGGCATTCCCGAGTGGTTGGAGTTGGACAAGGCAGGCTTCAAGGGGACCGTGCGTGCGTTGCCGACTAAAGACCAGATTACGCTGCCCGTGAACGAGCAGATGGTCGTGGAATTGTATTCGCGATAAGGCAACTTCATACAACGCCGGCTTCATGCAGAATGCATCGCAGAAGTCACGGCGGCTGACAGGATGAAGGGGGACTCATGATCAAGGCGATGAAAGATTTCCAAATCCCGATGCGCGTCGAGGTCGACAAAGAAACAGCCACCGCGACGTTCGGGCGATTCACCACGGAGGCGTACGAACGAGGCTTCGGGACGACGGTCGGCAACGCCCTGCGCCGTGTGCTCCTCTCGTCTTTGACGGGCGCGGCCGTGACGACGGTGAAAATCGAGGGTGTGCTGCACGAATTTTCGACAATCCCAGGAGTCACCGAAGATGTCACCTCGATCATCCTGAACGTCAAGGGGTTGCGACTGGCGTTGCATACCGACAAGCCCAAAACGATCCGGTTGAAGAAAAAGGGGCCAGGCGAAGCCAAAGGGTCGGATATCATCCACGATGCAGATGTCTCCATCCTGACGCCAAATCTTCACATCGCGACCCTCGACAAGGATACAACGCTCGATATGGAGATGACGGTCAAGCACGGCCGGGGTTATGTGCCTGCCGAGCGAAATAAAGAAGAAGGACTGCCGATCGGGGTGATTGCGATCGATTCGATCTTTTCGCCGATCAAACGGGTGAATTTTCAGGTGGAGAACGCCCGCGTCGGGCGGATGACGGATTACGACAAGTTGACTCTGGAAATATGGACGGATGGGACGATCTCGCCCAGCGACGCATTGTCCACAGCCGCCGGCATCTTGCGTGATCACGTCGAGATCTTCATCAATCCGGAAGCGAGAGTGGAAGGCCGCGCCGAACTGAGCGGCGACGAGGCGCAGCGCGAAATCAACAAGAATCTGTTCCGGAGCGTCAATGAACTCGAATTATCGGTCCGCGCGGCGAATTGCTTGAAAAATGCCAATATCAAGACGATTGCGGACCTGGTGCAGAAATCCGAAGCCGAAATGTTGAAAACGAAGAATTTCGGCAAAAAGTCGCTGAACGAAATCAAGGAAATTTTGACAGATATGGGACTGAGCCTTGGGGTCAAGATTGATGCGATGGCTTCTGGTGGCGGTCCGAAGAACGAGTAAGAGAGGGATATCGTGCGTCACAGAAAAAAGGGCCGACAACTTGGTCGACAGACCAAACACCGGTGGGCATTGTTCAGAAGCCTTGTTACCTCCCTGCTCGAACACGAACGGATCGAAACGACGGAGGCCAAGGCGAAGGAGATTCGCGGTTTCACTGACCGCATGATCACGTTGGGTAAAGACGGATCGTTGCCGGCCAGGCGCCGGGCACTCAGCTTCCTTCGAAGTAAAGAGGTCGTCTCGAAGCTCTTTAGCGATGTGGCAGGACGATTCAAGGATCGGCCGGGTGGCTATACGCGCATGGTAAAAACCAGGCGACGGATTGGTGACGCCGCGGAACTGGTGGCGATTGAGTTGGTGGCACGCTCCGAAGCCTCGCCCGGGAAAAAGTCCGTTGCGACTCCTGCCAAAGCACAGAAGTCCGAGTAGGTTCCTCAAGGGACCTACTCGGCAAACCCTCCGTCAGCGCCGTCTTTTGTTCATCCCTCTCCACCAATAGAGTTTACTTGCCTCCGGGCGCATGCTATTATCGTGCCAGTCAATTTTCTCAAGAATCGGAATGGAATAAGGCTGTGTGGCTACGGTGGGCACAACGGGTGTTATTGGGACTCAGTGTCCTGTTGGGAGGGGTGCTGATTTATCTGCTCCTGACCAATTCCACGGCCTCCCCGCCGATGGCCACCCCTCCCGGAACGATTAACCAAGCAGACGCGATTATCTCCAAGTTCACGTTTACCCAGACCAAAGGCGATAAGGTGCAGTGGCAGGTGGATGCTCAACAGGCACGTCTATTCGAGCAGGAAAAAAAAGCGGTGCTGGACAACGTGGCCGTCACATTGTTCGGTCTTCAAGGCCGAGAGTTGACCGTTCACGGAGAGGAAGGCACGCTGAACACCGAGACGAAGAATTTTCTGCTGGCAAACCGCTCTGAGCCGTTGGTCATTTATACCCAAAGCGGATACACCATTTATACGAATCATTTGGCCTGGACGGACCAGACACGAGAGATTCGCACGCGGGATCCTGTCCATATCATCGGTCATGGACT
>DATIGH010000010.1:0-36227 GCA_035454845.1 Nitrospira sp. | reverse complement strand
GCGCTCCGCACCTCTGTTCCAACTGGTGATGATGCCGTTGAGATCTTTGCTTACGATGGCGTCGTCAGAGGACGCCACGATCAAGGAAAGCAGATTTCGGACTTCCGCCATCTTGCGCGTGGCTTGCCTGCGCTCGGTGATATCACGGACGATTTTCGAGGCGCCGAGGATCGAGCCCTGTTCATCCCGCACCGGGGACATGGTCACGACGACTTCGATGAGCTGGCCGTCCTTACGACGACGCACCGTTTCATAGTGATCGATGTGTTCGCCGTTGCCGAGACGGGTCAGGATGGACATCTCTTCGGCATGAAGGTGGGGGGGGATAATGAGCAGGATCGGCTGTCCGATGGCTTCCTCCGCCGTATAGCCGAAAACGCGCTCGGCGGATCTATTCCACGTTTGGATGATCCCAGACAAATTCTTGGTGATGATCGCATCGTGGCTAGAATCCACGGCGGCAGTGAGGAAGGCTGCCGCCTCCGTCGTGTGGCGAAATGAACCGGCCATTGATTCGCTCCTGATGCAAACCTTTTAATTTTCTTCTTATTGCAAATCAAAATCAAGTTTGCGAGGCGCGACTGATCACAGAAAAGCGGGAGCGGACAAAATGTCCCGTGGGCTTGAACTATTCCACCAGATGTAACCGAAGAAAACAGCAATCTTCCCTATCAGACGTTTTTGGAGTCCATCGGCGCGTCTCTTGCAGACCCGGTGTGTGTTGTCATTATGGAGTCACAGGAGTCTGAGGTGGCCAGGAGCTGGTCAGAAGCATTCAAGCCGCGTACATTCTGGCAGCTGATCAAGGAGGCCGCAGCCGAGTGGAGCCATGATCGCGCGCCTCGGCTGGGCGCTGCTCTAGCCTATTACACGGTCTTCTCCCTGGTGCCGTTCCTTGTCGTGGTCATCGCGCTGATCGGATTGGTGTTCGGCCAGGAGGCGGCCCAATCGGCCATCCTGTCGCACATCGCTACTCTCGTCGGAGACCAGACGGCCGCAGCCATCAAGGATATGCTCCAACGGGCCGATCAGCCGTCCACCGGATGGTGGGCAACCGGCCTGGCGATTGTGACCCTCCTGTTCGGCGCCTCAGGAGTGTTTGGACAGCTTCAGGACGCCTTGAACACAGTCTGGGGCGTCGAACCGAAGGAGGGCCGTGCTGTCTGGGGCTTTATCAAAGACCGCTTTCTTTCTTTCGTCGCTGTCCTCGGCACCGGCTTTCTCCTGCTCGTTTCCCTCATTCTTAGCAGCGCCTTGGCCGCGGTGGGAAAATGGTTCAGTGGCGTGCTCCCTGTACCCGAAACCGTGCTTCATCTGTTGAACTTTGCCCTGTCCTTCGTCGTCATTGCGGGCCTGTTCGCTTTGATTTTTAAAATTCTGCCGGACGCTCACATCACTTGGCGGGACGTCTGGATCGGTGCCGTCCTCACCGCCGCGCTGTTCACGATTGGGAAATATGCCCTTGGGGTGTATTTGGGCAAGAGCAATGTGGCGTCAGGCTACGGCGCAGCCGGATCGTTGGTCCTGATTCTGCTGTGGGTGTACTATTCTGCGCAAATCCTGTTGTACGGCGCAGAGTTCACGCAAGTCCATGCGAATCGGCTAGGAGAGCGGATCGTTCCGGCTCCTGACGCCCAGGTAGCGAATCCTCACAAAGCGGCTGCCGGACAAGCGGACGAGAACGTGATCCGAGGTCGCAACCCCGGTCGTGCCGCCTAATCCGGCTACCTTTATGGTCCGACCAGTGGGCATCCGCCTTTCTTCCACCTCTCTGGAGACGTTGGCCCACTCATGCGCGTCGTGGCTTCCACGTTTGGTGACCGCCGGCAGAAGCCGTCTTTGGTATTGCCGCGAGCTGAGGGTCTACCGCTTCCCACTCGACGCCGCTCCTCCTCTAGCGGTTCCAACCATTTTTCGACGCGACTGTCTCGAGGATCTCCGATATTACGAACGCTCGTTCAAAGAACAGCAGACGCCGGAAATGTATCGAAAGATGGCCGTCGAGCGGATGGCACAGGGCTTTCATTTATATACGATCGTTGAAGAGGGCCGTCTCTCGCATTACGCCTGGTTGATCGACCGGCAGACCCGTGGCGAAGATGGATGGGTCGACCAGGCGTATTTTCCCCCTCCCGAAACGGCCGTCCTCTTTGATCACTTCACACATCCCCTCGCACGAGGCCGTGGACTCTACTACCAAGCGCTCTGCCGTCTTTTGCATGACGCACGCAACGTTGCCCGCGCGCGCCAGGCCTATGTGACGGTGTTCGGATCCAATGGACCATCCCGCCATGTCATCGAAAAGGTCGGATTCCGACACGAAGGCAGCTTGTTCAAGGAGCGACGGCTGATCTGGTCGAAGCGCTACGCGGTCGGTTATGGTGGCGCGTTCCCCACATCGTTGTTATGAACGGTGGCTCGCCCTGGCGACCCCCAGACTCTTCACTTCAGACCTTCTCGAGAACAACAACCCAGGAAAACCATAGTGCTCGGCCACGAGTATGGCGATGAGTTTTCAGGGGTGTGCCTAGTGGCCGGGGAGAGAGGGCAAGACTAGCCTGAAGAGAATTGGTCGAGCGTTCTTGCTTCGTGCCAATGGCAGTGATTCAACAGAGTTCAACGATGGTAATTCAGGAAAGGGAGGTTTCCATGTTACATGCCCACTGCATGAAGGCCGTGACGGGCGGTCTTTCACTAATCTTGATGTTGAGTGCGTGCTCGTCGGGAGCGAAATCACGCAAAGCGGATACGCAAGCACGCACCAGCAGCGATGTGGTCGCGGATCGCGGTAGTTATGATCCGACCGATCGCATGACGACGTCGCGAGATCAGATGGCCGCGACGGAGCGACCTGTGCCGTCCGACCGGCTGGGATCAGGGGATAGCCGCGCCTCGGGCAGTACGACCGATCGCATGACCGGTGAGGGAAGAGCGGAGGACCGCATCGTGCCATGTGCGGATGCCCAAGGCGATATCACGGCGTCCATGGACTGCGATCGCATGAACCGCAATCGCAACGATCTGGCAGGGCTGTCCGACCGGTCCCCAGAAATCGCTGCGGCATGCCCATCGCGCGTCAATGCACAGGGCTCCGTGGTGTTTGATGATCCCGCTTGTCCCGACCGCTATCGGCGCCAGGTTAGCGAAGGCGTGGCTACCACCTGCCCCTCACATCTCGATGGGAATGGCAAGGTTGTCTACGACGATCCCTCGTGTCCATCGCGTTTCCGACACCAGATGGGGAGCAGCTATCAAAACGTTCGCTGGACGCAAGAAAGCGCCTTTTACGACCGCTATGCCAACAAGGCCGTAAAGCATGCGCGCGAAGCGGAAATCGCTGGCAATCAAGGACATGTCCCGGAAATGCTCCGTCATGCTGAACTGTCGTTGGACCAGGCTAAGGAAGCGCAGCGGGCCGGACACCATCCTGATTTGGATGCCGGCATCGAAGCGCTCAGGCAGACCATTACGTTGGGTCAGGGTAATCAGTCGCCCGCGGCGACTTCTTCGATCAGAGAAGCGCGAGTCCGTCTGTCACGGGCGGCAGGCATCAAAACGCGTGACGTCCGTCCCGCCAATGAACTGGCCAGGCCGATGAGCCAACGGAAGATCCAGACGATCAAAGGTGAGCTCGCGCGGAGCGAACGCGACACCAGCGTCAGTGGAGGAGAACATTACGTGCTCCGGGATAGTCAAAACAGAGAACTGCCCATTTCCTTGTCCCCGGACATGAGCCGGCAGGTGCAGGTGGGCGATGTCGTTGAGGCGCAAATCGACTCAAACGGGCAGGTCACCTCTATCACGAAGGCCCAGTAAAGCCTATAGGGCGGAGTCGCGGGCGACAACCCGGCGGCTCCGCCCGCCCCGAGTTATTTTTCGGCTCCGAAGGGCGGCAGATTGATGCCAATGCGCTCCAGTCCCATGATCACCGTCAGCGCCGACGGTGAATGCTGTACGATTTCCTTCTGTACTTCGATCCTCCGCAGATCCACGAACTCCGGGGCGGTCAACCCCAGCGATTCGCGATAGGCCCGATCGGCTATGCCGCGCTGCTTTTCGGCTTTTTCGCGCGCTTCTTCCGCCTTCTGAAACTCGACCATCGTGATTTTGCGTTGTTCCTGTATGATGGTCTGAGTCGTCTGCTCGACGACGCCCTTGGGCGGAAGGATGCTGCCGACCACGACGCGATTCAGCCTCACGGGGATGTTCTGCTTTTCGATCAATTTGGTTTGCACTTCTCTCGCAATGGCTTCCTGAAGTTTTGTGCGCGTGGTGGGATCGGTCGTCAATTGAAAGAGCGGATACTTCTGCACTTCTTCTCGGACGAATGTACGGAACGCCTCCTTCACGTTGTTTTGATACCAGTGCGGGCCGTAGCGCGCGATCAATTCAGGCGAACGACCTTCCACGACGTTGGCGATCAAAAACGCATCGAAGGACACGGGGGCATTCTCTGCCGAGATGATGTCGAAATGCTCAGAGTATTGGACCGGGCGGACATCCACATCCACCACATGCGTCGTCGGCGCTAGCCACACGCGTCCCGTCTTTGATGGAACCGGATCGACGCCGCCGTGTCCAAAGAAGAACGGCTGCTCGACGAGCACACCTTCGTGCCCCGCATCAATCGCTGCACATGCCGACAATCCCAGCACCAATCCGCCAAGCACGATGTGGAGAACGCCTCCCGTTGGTCTCTTCATAAGCCCCCTCCTCTAGGTGTGTTTCGAGCGTCACTTCGCAAATCACCTTACGAAGCGCTGACAAACAAAGTCAAACCGATCGAGAGAGGAGAAAAAATGAAACGCAGGTCACATGATGCCGGCCTGGCGTTGGAGCCAGCGAACATAGCGGATGATTTGCTCGACGTCGGCGGACGAAACCCCTTCGATCTTCGGCATGTTTCCGTACTCCCAGTGATGCGCTTTGACGCCGAATTCGGCCGCACGCAGAAAAGCTGCGTCGCCGTGATGATTGGGTTCATAGATCTTATGGACGAGAGGCGGGCCTTGCTTGGTACCCGTGGCCTGTGGACCGTGGCACGCAGAGCAATGGGCGTTGAACTTCGTCTCGCCTGCCTGCATTTCTGCGGGAATCGTATCTCCACCGACAGCGGGCTTCGAAGGAGACGAGTCGCACGCGGCGATCGAGGTCAGGGCGGCGGTGACCGCCACCATCAGGAGCGGCCTGGTTAAGGCTTGAGGGATCACCGCGGTTCTCCCTTCTGGCCGGCTTGCGAATCGAACTGCTCACGCAGCATCCTCTGCGTCCGCTGGAGCGTCATCCGGCGGTATAGGCGCGCACCGATCGGCGCCATGACGATCAACCCGATCGTGAGATACATAAAGAACTCTTCCGGTGAGACGCTCATGGTTGACACCACCAGGTCGCAAGTCTTCCGCCGCTAACCATTCTGCTCAGGGTACTGCATACCTGGTCGGGTCCTCAACCCCGGCCTTTGAGAATCCCTCCCGTCTGATCACACAACTGTCGCACCGCCCGCAAGCGAGATCGCCGACCGGGTCGTAACAGCTGTGAGTCAAGTGCAACGGCGCGCCGAGTCGAATTCCCGTCCGAATGATGTCGGCCTTGGTCATGTCGAGCAAGGGGGCCAGCACGCGCAGCGCGACCCCTTCCGTTCCGGCCTTCGTCCCAGCCTTCACGGCCGCTTCGAAGGCCCGGATGAATTCCGGACGGCAATCCGGATATCCCGAATAATCCAACACGTTGGCGCCAAAATAAATGAGGGATATGCCCTCCGCTTCGGCATGCGCCGCAGCCAGAGAGAGCAAAATCAGGTTTCGTCCGGGAACATAGGTGACCGGAATACCCTGGCTTCGCTCTGCGCGATGACGGTCTTTCGGCACTGGTAGGTCGCCGGTCAGAGCGGACCTTGCCAGAGTCCGCAGATCCAAGCTGAGCACCGTGTGCTTAGCCGCCCCCATGGCCGCAGCCACTTGGCGAGCTCGTTCGACCTCGATCACATGACGCTGGCCGTAGTCCACGGTCAACCATAACAGCTCATAGCCGGCCTGGCGCGCCAGGGCCGCCGTCACAGTCGAATCCATCCCCCCACTTGCGAGCACAACTGCGCGGTTGGACGTTCCGGGAGGGACCATGATGCAAGCCTCGTGGCTATCGTATCAAAAATGAGGGGGGTGCACCGGTGGGTGACCGACGGTGCGGACGTCGAGCGGAGCGGCGAGTGGGAAGCTAATCGCGCTCTTCTTCCTTTTCGATCTTTTCCAAGAGTTCCTCTCTGGCCTGACACTCCACGCAGAGCTTCGCAAAGGGCACGGCTTCCAAACGTCGCTCGCTGATTTCGACGCCGCATTCGGCGCAGATCCCGTACGTGCCTTCGTTGAGCCTGGTTAGCGCTTCATCGATGGCCTGCCGCCGCCGATTGCGCATTTCCATAAGCGAAATGCCCAACTCGCGGTCCAAATCCATGAGCGCCTGATCACCGACATCGCGTGCCGACTCAAGCCGTCGCTGCTGATCTTCTGTCAAGGACTGTCCCAGACTGCCTTCAATCTCTTTGAGGATCTCCTGACGTTTGCTCATCAGCATCTGTTGAAGCGCTTCACGGCGTCGCTCTCGCGCTTCACGTTCCTTCGCAGATTCCTTTGGTTTTGCGGCAAGCGGCGACACGGCCATGCTGATCGGCTTCTCGATCACCGCAGCCGCCGCCGGTTTGGCTTTTGGCACTGACTTGTTGGGAGTTTTAGTTTTGTTCATTGGCTTCTTCTTTGAAGGTGTTTTCGTCGCCATCGCGTTGTCCTCTCAATGGGTGAACGCCGGACGGCAAAAAAAGTTCGGCATCTATAACACGGCTGGTCCGAGTTTGACAAGGGGTTGTAGGAGGAGGCCCGGCGCCCCCTAGGGATAGATGATCGTAGAGTGCACCGGATAGCCGATGAGCTTCTGCCGCCCGTGCAATCCTTTGAGCTCGACCAGGAAATCGAGCCCGACGATCTCGCCGCCCAGCTGCCTCACGAGGGAAACGGTGGCGGCTGCAGTACCGCCGGTAGCGAGCAGGTCATCCACGATGAGCACCCGTTCACCCATACCGATCGCGTCCCGATGGACGGCGAGCGAGTTGGAGCCGTATTCGAGACTATATTTGACTTCGAAGCAGTCTGCAGGCAGCTTCCCCGGCTTCCGAACCGGCACGAATCCCGCTTTGAGACGCTGTGCCAAAATTCCACCGTAGATAAAGCCGCGCGACTCGATGCCTACCACCTTGGCGACCCGCTGCTCTCCATAATAGGCCACCAACTCGTCGGCGATCGCCGCGAAGGCCTGAGGGTCCTTCAGGAGGGTCGTGATGTCGTAGAAGAGAATGCCGGGCTTGGGAAAGTCGGGAACTTCGCGGATGAGGGATCGATACTCGACAGCGGCCATTGGCTCAGAGCAAATCCGATTGTGTCAGCGTTTTCCGCTCGATGGTGTGGCGAAGGCGGCTCAAGGCGGCCATTTCGATTTGCCGCACGCGTTCACGGGTCAATCCCATGTCGCGACCGATCTCCTCAAGCGTCCTCGCCTCGCTTCCGTCGAGGCCAAATCGCGACACAATAACAGTTTGCTCTTTCTCAGGCAACTCTTTCACCCAGGTCATCATTTCGGCCCGTCGCATCACCCCTTCCGCGGTATCCGCAGGCGAGACTCCCATCGGGTCCTCGATGACGTCGCGAAGGAAGGTATCGGCGCGATCGTTGATGGGGCTGTCCAGCGAACAGGTCGTACGCACGACCTGTTTCAGATCGAGGACCTCCTCCTCCGTCGTCTTCATTTTCTTGGCGACTTCTTCCGCGGACGGCTCGCGACCCAGTTCCTGGACGAGCGCTTCGACTTTGTTAAGGTAACGGTTCAACCGCTCGACGACGTGGACCGGCAAACGCACGAGCTTGCCCTGATTAATGATGGCCCGCTCGATATACTGCCGGATCCACCAGGACGCATACGTGCTAAACCGAAATCCCCGCTTGTAGTTGAATTTTTCGACGGCCTTGATCAGTCCCAGATTGCCTTCTTCCACGATATCGGAAAAGGGAAATCCCCGGTGAATATACCGCTTGCCGATACTGATCACGAGGCGCAAATTGGACTCGATCATCTGCTGGCGAGCCTGCTCGTCGCCGGCCATGACCCGTTTGCCCAGTTGTTGTTCCTGTTTGAAGGTTAACAGCGTTGACCGGCGAATCTCGCGCAGATAGCTTTTGAGCGTATCCAGCCCTTCCGACCGGCTGCGAGGTTTCTCCTCGTCGGAGGGCTGATCGAGGTCGGCCGCATCCTCCTCCTCGTGGCCCGAGAAGTGCCTGCGTGCTTCGTTGTCGTCTGAGAAATCGATCTGTCTGCTCGCCATTCCGGCCTCAGGACAACATGGCTCCGCTAATATGAGATGGTAAAGTCCGTCTGCCGGCCTGTCGCCGGCACCCATTCCACGCGGACGTCGCTCACCCGCGAAGCCGGCGGACCGGTTCTGAGGGCCTCGATGAGCGACACGATACGATCCTTGGGACCTTCGGCTTCCAATTCGACTCGGCCATCGTCACAGTTTCTTACCCTGCCGACGAGCCCGCGCTCAGTCGCGGTGCGCACGGTGAACGCCCGATAGCCAACGCCTTGCACACGTCCTGACACGGAAATCCTGGCTCGAACGGCGGTGGGGCCACTCGCATCAGTCATCGTTCAGCCATTCGCTCGACGTAAGGGATACTCTCACACCTGGAGAAACGCGTCACGTGATTTGCAATTCTATGCGCGCGACCCTCGGTGGATTGTACGAGTCTCTCGTGACGTGGAGCAACGACCGGAACTCCAGCCGATCTCTCGCGGATCGCTCTGTGCTACAATCCAGATCCATACTCTCGTGATGCGACCCCGTCGGCACATCTCTCTTCCACGGCCCAACGAAATCGCGGCGGCATGGCACTGAGCGCCACTGAACTTGAGCTTGTGCTTCGGGAAATTGCCCCCGTGCTCCTTCAGGGCCGGATTCAAAAAATCTCTCAGCCCCACGATCGCGTCCTGCTGTTCGAAATTCGTGTGCCGGGCGAAACTCACCGGCTGCTCATTTCGTGTGAGCCGGAGACAGCCCGCCTGCATCTGCTGTGTCGCTCGATGCCACACAGCCCGCCTAGTCCTCCGTCCTTCTGTCAGTTCGTGCGCGCTCACATTCAAGGAGCCCGCCTCGACGACATCCGCCAACTCGGGCATGATCGCATCGTCAGCTTGACCCTCTCGACCAGAGAAGGGCCAAGAACCCTCGTCTGTGAACTCACGGGACACACCGCAAACCTCCTCGCCCTGGACGAACGGCGCCATGTCCTTCGTGATCTCAACCGCAGGCGAGACCTCGTGGGACGTCCTTACGAGGCGCCCGTCCAGGGTCGGTCCGGTTCGACGCACGCCAACACTCCGCGCTTCAGTTCACAGTCCGCCACAGGTCGATTTCCCGTTTCGCTGGCCGTCGAAATGCACTACGGGGAGAAAGAACGCGATCTCGCGGGCAACCGCGCAAAAGGAGAGCGGCTTCGCGCGCTCAGAAAAGCGCTGACAAAAATGCTTCGACGCATCCAGGCCTGGCGAGAGGATGTGAGCAAGGCCGCCGCCTACCGGAATTATGCGAGATATGGCGAGCTGATCAAGGCGAATTTGAAAGCCATCACGCCGGGCACGGAGAGCATCTCGCTCGTGGATTATTACGATCCCTCGCTTCCCGAAGTGACCCTTCCCCTCGATCCGACCAAGTCAGCCCTTCACAACATGAATGAATACTTCAAAAAACACCGCAAGCACCTGGCGGCCGAACGGGAGTTGTATCCCCGCATCGCGCGTGCCGAACAGGAGATGGACGCCGTGCGCCGCGAGATCACGTCCATTGAGGAGGGCACCTGGACGCCACCCTTGCCGAGCGGCTCCGCACTTCCTGCAGGGCATGCCGACTCCCGGTCGCCGTCCGTTCAAAGGCGACGCGGCCCTTTCCGCCGCTTTCTCTCGGCGGACGGCCTGCCAATTTTTGTCGGACGCAATGCACGAGAGAACGACGAATTGACATTTCGTCTGGCAAAAAGCGACGACCTCTGGCTCCATGCCAGAGGCACTCCCGGCTCCCATGTCGTAGTGCGGCTGGCCAAGGGCGCGGATCCGCCGCCTGAGACCTTACGTGATGCCGCGACGCTGGCCCTGCTTTACAGCGATCGCAAGAAGAGCGGGAAAGGGGAAGTCATCTACACCAGACGCAAATGGGTAAAGGCCGCCAAAGGACAGGCGCCGGGCGCCGTCGTCGTGACCCATGAGCAGTCTATTCATGTCCACTTGGATTCGAGACGTTTGGACGCCATCAAAGCCCGCAATGAGCAATCGCCGCCAGGATTTTATCTTTCGCTAGGCTTTTAGCTCCTCCTGAACTAGGCTGATGGAAAGTAAGCACCCATCTCAGAGGAGGTGCCGATGCCACCTCTCAATGCCTCTCCATCCGCCCAAGGGAAAACGGTCCTGGCGGTTGACGACGACCCTGATGCCCTGAATCTGTGCCGCCTATTTTTGGAAAAAGCGGGGTTCTCAGTCCTCTCAGCGGCCGGCAGCTCGGAAGCCCTCAAGATCTGTAAAAGCCATGCGGGCTCCATTGATCTGCTGATCACGGATTTGGTGATGCCGCCTCCGGATTTTGCCTTTGCCTCTGGCGACAATGAGTTCCCCCACGTCCATGGACATGAACTCGCGGTCCGCGCGCTCCATATGCGGAAGGAGCTTCATGTCATCTTGATGTCGGCCAATATCGACAAAGAGCTGCAAGGCTACGGAATACGTCCCGGGGGAGTCCCGTTCATCACGAAACCGCTGAACGCCCAAGCATTGGTGAGCCTCGCCCATGATACCCTTCAGGCGCCGCCTCCCACGGTCGAGTCGCTGCAAAAAGATGAGACCGGCGGGATCAAGGGGGCCGACGAGTGGTTTGATTGAAGGGTTGGCAAATAAAAAGGGTGCCATGAAATCATGGCACCCTTTCACCTGTTAGCTCAATAGAGAAGCTTACCAGCGATCGCGCTTCCCACCTGGGCCACGACCTCCACCACCGCCGAATCCGCTGCGGCCCCCACCTCCGCTACGGGGCTCTTGCGGACGCGCTTCATTGACCGTCAACGTTCGTCCACCCATGTCGGAGCCATTGAGTGCCGATATTGCGGCCTGCGCCTCGGCGTCCGAAGACATCTCCACGAATCCAAATCCCCGGGACTGTCCCGTGAATTTGTCCGTGATGATGCGCGCTGAGGCCACCGAGCCGTGGGCGCTGAAAAGATCGTTCAACTGCTGTTCCGTCGCCGAATAGGGCAGACCACCGACGTAAATCTTCGAACCCATTGTGGGTTCCTCCTTTATGATTGACATTGTCTTGAGCTCGAGGAACGGGAAGGAGCGGCCGAAGGCGCGAGACATGCGGCGACTTGGGTCTGACTTCCGACGAAATTCCCGGACAAGGCAACATCGATATTGCGGGCCTCTCTGGAACCGTCTTCGTCGCGAGGCCCATGCGACGAAATCAATCGACCCTAACATAGGGGGTAGTGGTTTACAACCAGAACTGACCACTTCCTGAGCCGTATCACTCCCCGACCCTGACCAGCGATCCATGCACTTTGCAATAGGCAAACGTCTTATAGAACAATACGACGGCTCCGATTAACAATGCGCAGTTCAAACCGCCCGCCCAGGCCAGATGGGAAAGCGGAACCGCGCTGCCCTTGAGCACGGCCCGCATGCCTTCAAAAACATGCGACGCTGGATTGATCCAGGCCACGGCTTGAAGCCACCGCGGCAAGACGTCGAGGGGATAGAAGACGCAAGAAATGGGTTGGAACAGAAAGACCAGGCTCCAGGCGAGGATCTCCGCCTCTTGGCCAAACCGCATGATCAGCGACGTTGTCAGGACCCCGATAATCCACCCTGTCATCACGAGGTTCAAGACGAAGGGCAGCAGCCAAATTCCCATGACCAGTACGTTGTATCCATAAAACAGCCATGCGCAGAGGCCCATGACAATCGACACACATGTCACTTTGAAGATACTCATCGCGATGGTCGACGCGAGGAACTCGGCCGGGGTGAGCGGACTCGCGAAGAGATTCATGAGATTTCTCGCCCACAGTTCCTCTAGAAATGAAATCGTGATGCCTTGCTGGGCGCGGAACAGCATATCCCACAGAATTAACGCGCCCAGAAAAAACGTCACAAAACCTGGAACCTCGGGTTGATATTTGGCGAGGTACATCGTGATGAAGCCCCAGATCACGAGATCCAAAAACGGCCAATAAAAAATTTCCATGATCCGAGGTAGACTGCGCCGATAGAGATAGAGATGCCGTGCAACGAGAGCGCTGACGCGATAGAGCTTCATGTATGCCGCCCCGCTGCATCCGTGCCATGATCGTGGCCGCATCCTCCGCACGCGTGATGCGCTCCGAGCAACTCGTCTTTGAGGTGCCGGATGCCTTCGGCCATGTGAAGGCCGGCCGGACGTCCATCCGAAGCTTTTCGCAAGCCAAGTCCGATAAGCATCAACGGCATCACGGCAAGTCCTGAGACAAATGCGATGTCGGGCGAGAAGGGTTCGGCCCTCATCCACCAGAGACCCCATGCGAGCAGCAGAGGGCTGATACCCACTACGAGACTATGCACCACCACGCGGACGCCGCAGACGCCACGGACACATCCGACCGTGCCGATGACAAGCCATAGCCAGCCCCAGCAGGCGCTGAGCGCCAATCCTCCGATGATCACTCCCGTGGCGAAATCCAAGAGTGTATGCGGCATGCCAGTCTCCTGGGGCAGTTCTAGCGAGATTCTCGAGCCAGTCTCAGAAACACTTCTTCAAGGTCCGCTTCGCCGAACCGCGAGACGATCTCTTGCGCCGTTCCTTCGGCCACGATCTTTCCCCGTTGGAGGAAGATGATGCGATCCGACATCTCTTCCATTTCCCGCATGTTGTGCGAGGTATACAAAATGCTGATGCCGGCCGAACGGCGTTCTTCTTTCAAGAGGGCGCGGATTTTATGGGCGATGTCCGGGTCCAGGCTGGCCGTCGGCTCATCCAAGAACAAAATTTTCGGCTCGGTCAGAAAGGCCTTGGCAAGCGTCAACCTGGTCATCTGGCCTGAAGACAGCTTTCGGGTGATCTTCTGCCGGAAATCCTCCATTTCGAGCTTCTTGACGATCTCATCGACCCGCCGCTTGATGTCCGAGAGCCCGTACAGCCGGGCGACCACCCATAGATTCTCTTCCACGGTCAGCGCAAGCGGCATGGAAATATAGGTCGAAGAGAAGTTCACCTGCTGAAGGATCTGTTCCCGGTGAGTGGCCAGATCCATCCCAAAGATCTGAATCGATCCGGCCGTGGGGGTGATGAGGCCCAACAACATGTGAATCGTCGTCGTCTTTCCCGCTCCGTTCGGCCCCAGCAACCCGAGGATCTCTCCGGGCCGGATGGAAAAGGACACATCATCGACGGCGGTGAACTCGCCGAATTGTTTTCGCAAGTGACTGACTTGAAGCACGGGTGTCGTCGCGGTCAGCATGGTGTCGGCTCAAAATGACAGGAAATCTTTGATCTTGTCCGGCAGGTGACAGGTTTCACATTTCCGGTCCAGCACTGTGCCTTGATGTTCGGTTTTGCCATCATGGCAACGAAAGCAATCGGCGAGTGCCCTCCTCCGCAGATGGGACCCTTCAGGATAGTCGGGATTCCACGGCTGGGCATCGGTGGACACGTGACCGCGCGGGATCACGATGGGATAGCCTTTGATCGGCTGATCGTGAACTACCCCTGCATGGCAGGTGGTACAGCCCTCCCCTTGCTTGCGCACGCCGAACGCCTCCATGTGCTTTCGATGGCTCATGATGAGACCGACATCCTTGACCGGCGCAGGCAGATCCCTCGGCGCCACTTCCGTCGTGCGAAGAATATGCTGGTGACAGCTGAGACAGACACTCGAGTCGACCTTCGCCATCAAGTTATGAGCTTCCGTCGGTGTACCGAACAGATGGATAAACAGGTCTTTTGTGCCGGCCCATGCCTTGTCATGGATCCAGCCGGCCACTCCTGGTCTCACATGACAGGTCACACAGGTCACCTCTTTATGGGAGGACTTCACCCAGCTGTCGTGTGATGGCCTGATGGTGTGGCAGCTGGCGCAGAATTTCGGATGGTTGGTCAACGGGACGGCGACTGCACCGAGTGCCAGAGCCCCAGCGGCTAGAACCAGGATACCGGTGGTTCTAGACGTCCAGTTCATGCTCCGCGCGAACACGTCGCAGAGGGAATTGCTTCATGATAAGCGCCGCCACAGCTGAGACATCATTAAGATCGAACCGCGGGACGTTGAGATCGATCGGCTTGTCGGATACGACCGCCAAGAGCCCCTCGCCAGACACGGGAATCTCCCCGACCTGGTCACGAATGATGACGATCTTTGGATAGCCCTCGTGCTTCCACCCCTCGGCGAGGATCAAATCATAGGAGCCGTCGAGGAAACGATCGCGAATGTCCTCGACCTTCGGCTGATCCGACACGTCGGCGAACATGGCCATACTGCCTTTCGACAGGATCACCACGCTGCTCGCGCCGGCTTGCTTGTGGCGCCAGCTGTCTTTGCCTTCCGTATCCAGATCGAACCCGTGACCCGCATGCTTGACCGTGGCAATTTTATAACCGGCCCGAACAAGTTCTGGAATGATCCGTTCGATAAACGTTGTCTTGCCGCTGTTGGATTTTCCGACGAAACAGACGATGGGAACCGGCATGATGTCAACGGTCAACGGTCAATGGTCCGGCCATGGAGCGCCCTGTACTCCAGTGACCACTGACCATTGCCCAGTGACTCCTTTCTTAACAACAAGACAGCCGGTGCGGACCGGCGTGAACCGGTTCAGACTGATTCGTCCAGGCTTCGCCGCTCAACAATTGCACGGAGACAAAATCGCCGGGATTGAGGCGTTCGACCTCGGTCGGCACATCGATCAGGCAATTGGCTTTCACCATGGAGGTCAAAATTCCAGACCCTTGGTCGCCCGTCGTTCGTACCTTGAACATTCCGTCTTCCCGCGTCAGCACTCCGCGAAGAAAGTGCCGGCGGTCCGCCCGTTTTGAGAACTGTTCCTGGAACACCGCCTGCACGACCGGTCGCCCATAGCTTCGGTGCCCGCTCATCTTGAGCATCGCGGGACGCACCAGTTGCTCAAACGTCACCATGGAAGAGACGGGATTGCCGGGCAATCCAAAGGCCAGCTTGCCTTGGATTTTTCCGAAGGCCAGCGGCTGCCCCGGCTTGATGGCCAGCTTCCAAAAATTCATCTCGGCGCCCAGGTCGCGAAACACCGCTTTGGTGAAATCGTAATCCCCCATTGAAACGCCGCCCGAAAGGACCACAATATCGGCGGTCAAGCCGTGAGAAATTTTCTCCTTCAGCGCCGCTGGCGTATCCTTGGCGATTCCGAGCAGAAAGGGAATGCCGCCGGCATCCTGCACGGCGGCGGCAAGACCATAACTGTTGGAGTTGATGATCTTCTCCTCGCTGAAGCGCTCATCCAAATCGGCCAGCTCGTCGCCGGTTGAGAGAATCGCCACCCGGGGACGTTGGTAGGCGAAGACGAACGATTTGGCGAGAATCGCCAGCATGCCGGCTTCGCCGGGTCGAATGCGCGTGCCTTTTGCTATGATCCGTTCGCCCTTTTTGACATCCTCGCCCTGCGGGCGAATATTCGCACCCTTCTGTTCCGCCCTGAAGACACGCACGGAATCCGGTTGGTGCTCCGTGTCTTCCACTTTCAGAACCGTATCGGCGCCCTTTGGGATCGGCGCACCGGTCATGATGCGGATCGCCTGACCGGGACCCACCGTCTTGGTCGGCATCTTGCCGGCCGGCACATCCTCGATGATCGTCAACGTGACCGGTGGTTGGATCGCATGCTCCTGCTTAATGTCCTCCCAACGCACGGCGAATCCATCCATGGCGCTGTTGTCCCACGGCGGATTGTCCCGTTCGACGATGATGTCCTCGCCCAATACCCGTCCCAACGCATCCAGCAGAGGAATTTTTTCCAATCCCAGGACAGGCGTAGCTTCCAATACAATTCTTTGCGCCTCGTCGAGAGGCGTTAAGCCGGCTGTGGCATCCTTGGCTTTCATCATTTCACCAGGCTGTTGAAAACCCGCTTTGAGGGTCTTTTTGAACAGCCTCCTTCGTCACCCTTTTTAATGCCGCCGCGGAGCGACATTCACCAATGAACCGCTCTTCTTGCAAAAGGCTTCGACCTTGTTGGCGATCTCGTGATACGCCTCTGCCGTGGTCGTATCGGAATAGAACATCGCAAACGGCTCGCCAGCATCGGATTGAGTGACCACGTCGGGATCGAGCGGAATCCGCCCGAGAAAAGGGACGCCCATGTCCAGCGCCGAGGCTTCGCCCCCACCCTTCCGAAAGACCTCAATTTGTTGGTGGCAGTGGGGACATTCCAGGCCGCTCATGTTCTCGACGATGCCGATGATCGGCACTTCACTATCCTTGCAAAACGTCACCGACTTGCGCGAATCCAGAAGGGCGACCTCTTGTGGGGTCGTGATGATGACGGCACCGCTCACGCTGCCCAACAAGTCAATGGTCGTGACCGATTCGTTGCCCGTACCGGGAGGCAAATCGATCAACAGAAAGTTGAGATCCTGCCACTCGACTCCACCCAACAACTGGTTGATGAACTCGTACTTGTAAGCATCTCGCCAGATAATGGGATCGTCTGAGTTTTGCAACAGAAACGACATGGAGGCGATCTTCAGATTGTAGGCTTGAAATGGAATGATGCCGCCGGACGTGCTGATCTTGAGCTTTTGTCCCTCGGCGCCGACCATCTTGGGAATATTGGGCCCGTGGATGTCCATGTCGCAGATGCCGACATGCCATCCCTTGAGCGCCAGACTCACGGCGAGATTTGTCGTGCAGGTGCTTTTTCCGACTCCACCCTTGTTGCTCATGACCAGGACTTTGTACTCGATCCGCTCCATCCGTTTGGCAACCAGCCAGCGGCTATGCCCCTCCTTGTCCTTCTGACACGATTCGTTTTCATCGCAGATGGCGCAGGCCCACATATACGTGCAGGCATCGCTGCCGCCGGAGGTCGGGGTAGAAATTACATTGAGTTCGCGAGGCATCGTTCTTGACCCTTTCTCACGTTGCGCCTGTGACGTGTTCCCCTTGCTACCGCCGCCTGCCCGGGCCGGTCGGTACGCCGAGGTATTCGCCGTCGCCGCCACCCGACATGGCCGGCGCCATGACTTTCGGGCCGACGGGCGCCAGGGAACCGGCCGGCTCTGGAGCCCGTGCCGATTTCTTGTTGAAGAACCCTGCGCTGAGGATGCCGACCTCGTAGAAGACATACATTGGCAGCGCCATCAGACATTGATTGAAAGGATCCGGGGTGGGGGTCAGAACGGCGGCGACAATGAAGGCGCCCAGTAAGGCCCATTTCCGATACCGTTTGAGAAAGGGCGCATCAACCCAGCCCAGCTTGGCCATCAACGTAATGGCCAACGGCACTTCAAAGATCAATCCAAAGACCATGAGGAACCAGAGCGCAAACCCCACGTACTGTGCGATTGAAAGCTGGGGAATAAAACCGGCGCTTACCCCGTAGGACACCAGAAAATTCAGCGCAAAGGGCAGGACGAAAAAGAAGGAAAAACCCACGCCGGCATAAAACGCCAGCGTACTCAAGATCACGAACGGCCCCACGAATTTGCGTTCCTGCGCGTGAAGCCCCGGCACGACGAATTGCCAGATCTCCAGGAGGATGTACGGCGTGGCGAGTACGAGTGCGAAGAGGCCGGCCACTTTGACGTTTTGCCAGAGTGCTTCAGCAGGAGCGAGGAAGACAAACGGCACCGTAGGGAGATCCGTGGGAACCCACGAGAGCGAACCGGGCACGAACATGTTTTGAAGGGGAATACGCAGCCATTTCACGAGGGTGTCGGCATAGAAAAAGGTGCCGACGAATACGACTGCCGTTGCGATCACCGCCCGAGTGAGCCGGACCTGGAGCTCGACCAGGTGCTCCATGACCGGCATTTTCTTGTCTTCCAGCGGCTTAAAGACGGAATCCTGCAGCCACCGATTGAAATCGTTCAGCACTGCGCCCCCAGCAGAGTCGCAGCCCGCGGGCATGCCCGCGGGCCGCCTTTCCTCTATTACTTTGGATTGACCGCCACGAACAGGTTGTTTCCTTGCCTGCTGAGCAGCAGAACGGCCAGTTCCTCTTTTTTGATCTTGTGCGCCGCCTTTTGATATTCGTCCAGATTCTTGACGGCTTCGTGATTGACTTCCTGAATGACGTCACCCCGCTGAATGCCGGCGGCTTCAGCCGGGCCGCCCGGTTCGACCGACGCCACGACGACGCCGGCGGTTTTCGCAGGAATATTCAGCTGGCTCATCGTCGCATTGTCCAAGGCTTGCACCTTCAGCGACGCTAACACATTGTCGGGCGGCTTGATCGTCTCTCCCTGCTCTTTCGGGGGCGAAGGCTCCTTCCTCGCCAAAATTTCGTCAGACGGCCGCTCGGCTACCCGCACCGAAAGCGTCTGCTCTTTGCCTTCGCGGAGAATCTTGATCTGCGCGTCCTTGCCGACGACCGTACGTGCGACGAGATTGCGCAATTGACTTACGCTTTGGACCTCTTTCCCGTTGAAAGACACGACGACGTCACCACGCTTGACTCCCGCGGCATGAGACGGGCCGTTTTCATTGACGTCGCTGATAAGGACGCCTTTCCGCTGTTCTGGCAGTTTGAAGGACTTCGCGAGCGCCGGCGTGATCTCTTGAATGGCGACCCCCATCCAGCCGCGCACCACTTTTCCCGTCTTCTGCAGACTGTCGACGATATCCAATGCAATGCTGCTTGGGATGGCAAACCCGATGCCTTCCGAGCCGCCCGTTCGTGAAAAAATCGCCGTGTTGATCCCGATCAAATCACCGTTCATGTTTACGAGAGCTCCGCCTGAATTGCCGGGATTAATGGCGGCATCCGTCTGGATGAAATCCTCGTAGTCAGCAATTCCGACATTTCCACGCCCGAGAGCACTGATGATGCCCAAGGTCACGGTCGAGCTGAGGCCGAATGGACTGCCGATGGCAAGCACGAGGTCTCCCACCTGCAGCGTCTCATACTCCGCCCATCTGACGGAAGGCAGATCCTTGGCCTCGATTTTCACGACCGCGAGATCCGTCTTGGAATCCGTACCGACAATCTTCGCCGGAAATTCCCGCCGGTCGCTCAGCGTCACCGTGATTTGGGTCGCGCCTTCCACGACGTGATTATTGGTGACGATATAGCCGTTGGGATCGAGAATGACACCGGAACCGGCGCTTTGATCAGGACGTCCATGAGGACCCGGAGGCATCGGTGGAGGTGTCGGCAGTTCGCCGCCTGGCTCTTCGCCGGGCGGTCCGCCAGGAGGTCCGCCGGGAGGCCCGAATGGACCGGGAGGCAACGGTCGCCTGCCTCGTCCACCCTCGCTTCCGCCGGTCACCGCGATGTTCACCACAGCAGGCGTCACTCTTTTCACAATCTCAGAAAAGCCCTGCGCCATCGAAGGCGGAACTCCCGCGGCCGTTGCCGAGGGGTCGCCTGCAATCGGGTTCAGAGTGCAGGCAAGCGCAAAGACACACACACAACTGGCGAAGCCAAGAGCACCACCGTTCTCACGCCACGTAGCCATGACCGTAATCCTCCGGAAGGTTATTCAAAATTCCTGATGAGATCGACATCAACCGAAGCATTCTACACTATCCGTTCCGAGGCCTTCAAAGACTAATCGTCCCCTTCGGGAAGCACAAGCCACCCGAAAGGGACGACGATGACCGACGGCGATGACTTCAGTATGCGGGCTAGGAGGCGGGTCGCTCCGCCATGGCCTGCAGCTGCCCGATGTACGAATTCTGTAATTTCAACGCCAATCGCTTTTCCGCCTGGTCGAACGACACCACCCGTAAGGTGTTCGGTGCGCCTTCATACGTCGGGGGCCAAATCCTGCGCTCCGGATCCTGGGGCCGCAAATACACCACGGGGTACCATTGATTGATTCCTGGCGCCGTCGGCCAGTCCAACGTGGCCCAGCCGCGCCCCTCGGCTTTCAGCAGGGGCACATTATTCTTCAAATCGAGCAAGGCGAATTCCAGCAACGACCAATTGTCACGGCGAAGGCCCGGTTGTGCATGTGTCGTCCATCCGAGAAACAACGTGACCGGATATTCTTGTTCTGTGCTGGACAGCACGACGACGACGAGGTAATCAAGACCGCGCTGACGCCCGAGGTCGGCAAACTGTGCCCAATCTCCGTTGGGCTGAGGACGAATACTTTCCGCTGGCAGCACCTCGGTAATGGTGACGGGAATCGCTCGACTGATGTCCTGCTTTAAGGTCTCGCCGAGCCGTACAAACGCCTCGTCCGGAAGATTCGGCGCCGCCCCAGCCTCGGCCGTGTCGGACACGAGGACGAGACCGGCCTTGAGCGGCCGCTGTTCAATCTGTGTCAACGCCTCTTCGCTCACCTGTCGCTCGGCCGACACATAGTCGCCCAGCCTGCTCGGCGGAACGGCTGATGCGCACGCGGTGACGAGCACCGCACCCAACAGACCGCTGATGACTCTGACGATTCCACGCATCGCCCACCTCCCGATTTCGGACGCCGCCATGGTTCGCGCTGCTTGGGATACGTTCGCTCCGCCATGTCGCCTCTGTCAAGTCCACGTTTCCTCTTGTATTTTGCCCTCAAGCTCAGCTACCGTACGCTCGAAGAGCCGGACTCACAGCGCTCCTCCGTTCCGGAATCGCGGGGGTCCCATGCTTCGTGTGCCAAACCCCAATTCTCCCGAGCTGTCGATCGTCATTCCAGCCCATAACGAGGCTGGTCGCATCCTTCCTTACCTTTGCCAGATCACCACCTACTGTGAGCGGCAACACCGCTCTTACGAACTGCTGGTAGTGGATGACGGCAGCACAGACAACACGTCGTTCGTAGTGGCACGCTGGGGCCGCGTTCATTCCAAGGTCCGGGTGCTTCGACTGCCCTCCCGCCAGGGCAAAGGAGCCGCCGTGCGCTATGGCATGCAATCGGCGGTTGGCGATCTTCAGTTATTCACCGACGCTGACGGCGCGACACCTATCCAAGAACTCGCTCGTCTGGAACAGGCCTTGGGCGACGGCGCAGATATGGCGATCGGATCTCGCGCACTCGCCGCCCGACTGCCTGGCTTCGCCGTCCGTGCGCGTGCCCATCGAAGCGTGCTGGGGACACTGTTCAATGCGGCCGTCCGGCAGAGCGGCATCAGAGGCATTTCCGATACCCAATGCGGCTTCAAGCTCTTTCGACGGACCGTCGCGCAAGACCTGTTCGGCTACGCATCGATCAACGGATTCGGATTCGATCTTGAATTGCTGTACTTGGCACAGCAACGCGGATATCGTATCGCGGAGGTCCCCGTGAACTGGTCAGATCAGCCGGGGTCGAAGGTGCGTGTCCTCAAAGACGGCCTCGCCATGCTTCGCGACTTGGCGGTGATCAGGCGCAATCACCAATGCGGGCGCTACGGTCTCCCACCCTTCTCTCACGAATTCGTGCAGGTGGGCGCAAGCCGCTTCAGAATGCCTGCATCGTAGCCTTCAGCCGGTAGATCGCTGCCTTGTGATCGTCATAGACTCGGCGCCAGGCTGCATCCCCTGCTAAGCCTTCTTCCAAGGGTGTCTGTCTCCTGACCAACGCCCAGTCGACTGAATATTTCGTGAGAATGCGCAGATCCGGATCCGGTCCGGTGAGGGTCATGTAGTCGCGAAGGATGGCGCGTTCTCCGCTCCGCCATGCCGGCATCCTACCGTCGATAAAGATTTTTGTGTCGGGCAGCCACCACAGCAAGAACCCGCCATAGCCGTAGTCGTTGTACAGCCGTTGTCCGGCTTGGTCTTGGTTGGCTTGGATCCATTGCACCGCTTCGATCGGATAGGAGGTTTCTTTGAAATATTCGGCCGGGCTGGTGCCGGAGAGCGCGATCCGGTGCAGGTGCTCAGGGCCCAGCCACCACAGCATGAGTGCCAGGACAACGGTCGCGGCGAGGCATCCCCGTTGAGTCGCTGCCTCATCCGACGGCCATCGACGCCGGAATCGTTCCCAGGCCTCTGACAGCACCTCGGCGCAAAACGGAAGGCTCACGATGAGGAAGAACGGAATATTGCGCATATGGCGAAACGACAACGCCAAAAACACGGCTCCGACGACCCATCGAACCGGTTGGATCCGCCGATACCACAACGCCATCGTGATACCCAGTCCCGCAAGATACAATGCATACGAGCGTCCGGCGAGACCGGCCATCGAGAGCGGTTGCCATTCCTGCAACGTCTCAAGCATGAACCGGTTCGATAGCGAATCGACAATTTCTTCATACAACCGCCACCCGTAGGGATTCACGAGCGTGAGGCCGGCGGAAACCGCTGTGAGCAGCGCAAGCCGCTTCACTTCCTTCCAGCCGAAGACCGGCTCATGAAGGGGTCCCATATTGACGATCCGCTGGTCCGACAACCATCCCACGATCGTTGTCGTCGCGACGACAAGGAGCAGGTACAAGAATCCGGCAAGGAATCCTCCGTGCAGGTTCGCCCACAGGAGAAACAGCGGCGGAATACACCATTGGACCCAACCACTGCCCTCATGCCATCGTTTCAACATCCAAGAGAGTAGCGCCAGCCCCAATAAGGTCACGAGCTGGGTCCTCGCCCCGAGAAAGGGCAGAGCGACCCACAGGGAGAGGACGCATGCCAGCAAGCGGGACAGGATACCCGCGGAGGACACTGCCGCTCCGAACAACCAGGCGCTGATGGTGATAGCGCCAAATAGTACTATTACGCCTAAGGCGCCGAACGACGAATAGATCTTCGCGATCAGCACATCCGTTAGCCAGGCATGTTCCACCCATGGCCAATCCGGCATGGTGTGGGAATAGGGATCCACGGACGGAAGAGGCATTCCGCGGCGCAACACATCCAAGCCGGTCCGCAGATGCCAGCCGAAGTCGGGTTCAGTCAATGGCTGCAATGCAAAGTTGACGATGAGGATGACCAGCAGAAGCGCGAGTGCAGAGGGGCGTGCCAATGGAGGATGGACCGCGCCAGAACGGATCATCGACGGACCGGCGCTTGTGCGGGCGATGGTGTCGCACGCCGTCTCGCCAGCAGATTTTCCATGACCAACCACTCCACCTCTGTTTTGAGGAAACAGGCGACTGCCTCCTGAGGCGTACAGACGATCGGCTCGTTGACGTTGAACGACGTATTCAGAAGGACGGGGATGCCGGTTCGACGCGCAAAGGCTTCCAGCAGCCCGCGGTAACGGGGATTCGAATCGACGTCGACGGTCTGCACTCTCGCCGTGCCATCGACATGGACCACGGCGGGAATCAGCCCTTTCATCGAGGCGTGTACCCGAGCCGTCCGGAGCATAAAGGGAGAAGGGCCGGACATCTCGAAGTACTCACTCGCGCGTTCCTGCAACACCGAGGGAGCAAAAGGCCGAAACGGCTCTCGCAATTTCACTTTCAGATTGATGAGCGCTCGCATGTCCTCGCGACGTGGATCAGCCAGCAGGCTCCGGTTGCCCAAGGCACGAGGTCCCCACTCCATCCGCCCTTGAAACCAGAACACGAGTCGTCCGGCGGCGAGTTCCTCCGCAACCTTTTCACAAAGCGGCGCCTCCTCAAGCCGCTCTACGACCAATCCGGCCGCCTCAAGCGCCGTCCGGCAGGCCGATTCGGAGAACTCCGGTCCCCAGGAAGCCGTGCGCATGACCATGGGGGCACATCCACCACCCTTCCGGTGCGTCAGCCACAAAGCCGCACCGAGTGCGGCTCCGGAATCACCGGCCGCCGGAGGGACGAAGAGATCTTCGAATCCGGCATCCCGTAGCAGCCGGCTGTTGGCGACACAGTTATAGGCCACCCCTCCGGCCACGCACAGCCGCCGTTCGTTCGTGATGGTGCTCAGGTGTCGGGCGAGATGAAGGAGCGTTTCCTCGAGCACCGCCTGTGCGCTAGCCGCGACATCGTGGTGACGCGGCGTAAGATCTTCCTGCGGGTGTCGCGCAGGACCAAAGAGGCGAAGGAACTCGCGGGAGAACACACCACACCGCGCCAGGTGGAAGTCCAAGAGCCGGGTATTGAGCCTGAACTGACCTTCCGGCAACCTGCGCAGCACTTGCTCGCGCAGCGTCTGAGCAAAGCGCGGGGCGCCATAGGCCGCCAGTCCCATCACGATGTATTCGTCGTGGTCCGGTCTGAATCCGAGATAGGCCGTCATCGCCGCATAGAACTGCCCGAGCGAATGGGGAAGGGGTACGCGTGTCAGAACGCGTATGTGATGCTGGTCCGCACACGCCAGCATGGTGCTGTGCGCTTCCGACGCCCCGTCTGCCACCAGGATCGCCGCGTGCTCGTAAGGAGACACCAGTATCGCGCTGGCGGCATGGCAGAGATGGTGGTCGAGAAACACGACCGGGGGGCATCTCGTGCCATCCACGCGGCGCGAGAGCAGAGTGCGCAAGAACGCGAGCTCCACCCACTCGTGAGTCAGACGCTCCGCACTGCGGGCGCCTTTGACGGCGAACAGCCGCGGCGATTGCAGCATGGACCCGATCGCCAACGCGGCGCGACGACCGAGCTGCCAGTATTTCCAAGGCACGGCGACGGCGTCCAGATCCTGAAGCCGGATTCCTGCGGATTGCAGGCAGAATCGAGCCGCGTGGACCGGCAAAGCCGTGACATGCTTGATCCGGACGAACCGTTCTTCTTCCGCGGCCGCGATGATCCGGCCGTTCTCCACCAATGCCGCTGCTGCATCACGCATATTGGAAAGGCCCAGGATGCGCATGGCGCGGTAGAATAAAGCAGGCCATCGGACGTGACAAGTTGCTTTCAGACAATGATTCCGGTACCGTGAGCTACTTCCATGCGTACGACCCTCCGTCTCAATCCGGACAAGTCCCGCCTCCGTTCCTTGGGCGTGAACGCCTGTCGAATAGGGCTCCTGTTGACCATCCTCCTAGTCGCCTGTTCAAAACAGGAACTTCCCGACTTAGGGCCGCGTCTCTCGCAGACCGCCGCCCTGGAGTTATCGCCCTCCTTGCTTGAATCGAAGGCGGAGTACGTCGACAATTGTGGTCACATGCAAATCGTCGCATTGGGTCCCACCTTGCAGGACGCAATTTTCGAGGAGGCAAACCGAACTTTCTCGTCCGTCGTCCGGCCGGGGTCCAGCGTCAAGCCCGACGTCGTCGTCCGCGTCAATCTGGTGGAATCGAATTTTAAACTGCGCATGGATGGCGTCTACGATCGAGCTGACACGGACCTGCGTCTGGGCGCGTTGGTATCCCTGGCTGATCAGGCAGGTACCCCCCTGGGAGAGCAGGAGGTGCAAGTCGCCCATAAGACGCGCGTCCGTATTGTGCCGGTTCAGAAGAATTGCGATTACCTGTTGGACGACTTCATTGAGGGTGCGGCCCGCGAGTTCGCCCATAAAGTGTCGGAAGCATCTCGACGCAAACTCGCTCCTGCGGGAGCGCCCGAGACGGCAACGGCACCAGTGGAGGCACCACCAGCGGCAGCGGCCACAATGACCCCGACGGCCCCCGCGATGGCGAGCGCGACGGCACCGGCGGCCATTCCTGTACCCCTGCCGACCCGGCCGGCCGTCTCGGGAGCCACGGCGCTTTCCTTTAAAGCGACCGTGTTGGACGACAACAGCAACCTGGTCTTAGAAGGCGGCGAGCGGATTCGTGTCCGCGTCGACGTGGTGAATACGGGCTCGCAAGAACTGCAGAACGTGACCGCCACTCTGTCCGGCACTCCGCTCGTTCTCACGCAATTTCCTGCCACAACGCTTTCGGCCGGGCGCCTGCAGCCCGGACAGTCGCGGTCCATCGAGTTCGTAGCGACCTTGCCCCAAGGGATGCCACCCCAGAAAGCCGAGCTTCAAGTCGCCGTTGCCGATCCTGCGACCCCTCCGCCCTCTACACAAAGCCTGTCGCTTTCAATTCAACCCACCATTCTCAAAGGCGACGACGTTGATCAGGTCCCGGCGATAGCCGTCGGTTTCAAGCGTCCTCATACCTATCTGGTGTCTATCGGCATCGGCTCGTACCGCGATCAACAACTTTCGGTCCGAAAATACGCGGCATCCGATGCCGAATTGGTTACCACGTATTTTCAATCTCTTGGCGGGCTGCCTGCTTCGAACGTGCGCCTTCTTCAAGATTGGAAGGCGCTACGCCCGGACATCGACGAAGCGTTGCTGGACTGGTTGCCGGGACACATGAACAAGGAAGCGGTGGTGATCGTCTACTTCGCGGGACTCGCCACGGTCGCTCCGAACGGAGAAGTGTTTCTCGTTCCGTATGACGGCAGTATCGCGTCCTCGTCGCGGTCCTATCCGCTCAAGGATCTGGAAGCCGCGCTCTCTCGTCTAAGAGCCAAGCAAACCCTGTTTGTCTTTGACGGGATGGTGGCAAAACTCGGGGCAGGAGCGGAGGCCCGTTCAAAGAGCCTTCCTCATTGGAATCCCTCAAGCAGTTCAACCGTTCATCTTCTCGCCACGAACGGAGTGGGAAGGATTATTGAGGACGAAGACCACCGGCATGGCCTGTTCACCTACTATCTGATGCGTGCGCTCAGGGGAGAGTCAGACGTGAACCGTGACGGTGAAGTCACGCTGGGAGAAGCCATTGCCTATCTCACTCAAAAGGTGATTTGGGCGTCAAAAACCCAATACGGTCAAGAGCAGCGTCCGGTCGTGCTCCCGCCGCTCAAAGCGACCGACCCGATGAGTGGGCTTGCCCTCACCAAACTCGCCGTCGTCCGAGCGTCCGACAACCCTTGACTCGGTAATCCGAGAGCCCGGAAAAAAAAGGGGTGGAGGACCTTGTCCTCCACCCCGTCGTACCGACTGACTCTATTTAATTATTCGTCTTTGCAGAAGCTCCGCTCGTAGTTGATGATCGTCCAGGCCTCTTCTTCGGTAATGGCTGCGGGAATCAATGAGACCATCCCGGTGCCGGCGCTGCCGTTTTTGATGACCCAGAAGAGTTCGCCGTCTTTCCGCTTCTTGTGGAACTTGCAGTTCGTAAAGTTCCGAGGGCTCGGGTTGAGGATGGCGCCCGCAGGACCGTCGCCTTTTCCTTCCTTGCCATGACAATTGAAACAGGTGCCCTTTCCTTCAAACAAGGCCTTACCCTTGGCGATGCTCTCGGGAGTATTCGCTACCGGGTTCTTCATCGCTTTGGCCTCGGCGATCTGGTCCGGCGGAACACGGGGCTTTAGCGGGTCCTTTTCCTCCGCCCCGACTACTGTGGCCGAAAGCAACGTGACGGCTGCCGCGACTCCTAAAAACTTAGAAAAATACCCCATCAGACTTCCTCCTTGTTATTAAACCACCGCACATCTCTAGGGCCTGAGACCAATAACAACTGGCTGCAATATGGAAGAAAGCGTCGGGAATATAGCAACGGCGTTTTGAGCTTGTCAAGCAAACTACGCAGAATACATTACCTGCTACGCAGTCACGCCGTGACCAGCTGACTCGATGCGCTCCTGCTGTGCGTTTCAATCAAACGTCGTGCCACATCCGTTCCGTGGTCGGATTCGTAATTCCGCCTAGTTACAGAGATACACAACTGATCGGCAAGGCGTACGGGCGACCATTACGCCACAACAGGGACAGCACCGCCACAGCTGGAGAGGGTGTTCGAAGATCGCGAGGAGAAGTTTATCGCTTCAGTACGATGTCGCGGGCAACTTTTCCGCTGGGTCCAAACGGTTTTTGCGGCTTTCCGTTCAATTCAGCCTTGACGCCCCCGGCGTTTCCCAGCGTCAACATGAACTGGTCCTGTCCCTTCCACTTGGCTTTTTCACCAGGCCGCAACAAGGCCTCCTGCGGACTCCCGCCATCGACTTGAATGACGACCCAGCTCAATTCGGTCGCTTCGAGATCCAGAACCAAAGGCTCTTCGGCATGTGTGGCTTGCTCGAGCGAAAGCGGCCCCAGTCCCGCTTCGGGACCTGCCGGAGCATGGGTGGAAGCGGCGGCTTGTGGTTGTGCCGGCGCCGCGGTAGTGCTGGGCGCCGTCCCGCGTCCGGCATTCGCCTCACTACGAGCGGTGGTATGTGGCGGAGCAGGCGTGTCCTGGGACTTCGCTTTGGCAGGGCTAGCGAGGCTCTCCGGTTCTGCGCGCACCGGCACGTCCACTTTCCCGGTCTCGGGCGGCGTCACGCGTTTGGCCGCGGTCGAGGGGGGTTCGCTTTGGGTCCGCCGGACCAGCAACGAGGATTGCTCCCGGCTCAGCAAAATGACCAGAGTCAGAATGGCAATGCCAATCGCGATGGCGACGGCCTTTCGATTGGCTCGGCGCTTCCGTTCCTCTTCCGCCTGCCTAACTTTAAGACGTTCCCTTTCATCTTGTTTCTCGTAAAAGGCGCCCGCCGATTGAATAAACCGATGGATGGCATCGTCTTCATCCAATCCCAGCGAGCGGGCATAGGACCGGACGAACCCCCGGGCGAATACCTGGTCCGGCAGTTTGGCAAAATTCCCCTCTTCCAGCGCCTTGACGAAATCCGTTCGGATTCTCGTCTTGGAAGCCACCTCCTCCACGGTCAGGCCTTTGGTTTCCCTTACCTGCTTGAAAAAATCGCCGATCGAATCCATGCGTCTCTCTTTTACGGCTTGAGCCGTGCCAATATTTCCTTGGCAGCCGCGGCGTGAGGGCCGGTCTTATCCAAGGTCGTCACTTTCGTCAGCGCTTCTTTCGCTCGGCGTTCGAAGCCCAGTTTGTAATACACTTTCCCCAATTCGAGCTGCAGCATCGCCGGAGGCACATTGGGTGGATTGACGACCAGCGCATCTTCCAGCGCCTCCATCGCACCCTGATAATCGCCCTCATGGGCCAATGCCTTGCCCAGATGGAACCGCGCAAGGTCGGGCGTGCTGTAGAGGGGGTTGCTCAGCGCATGCCGGAATTCGGCGATCGCCTCGGGCCAACGCTCTTCATAGACCAACACCTGGCCGAGATAGGTATGCGCTTCGGAATAATTCCCGTCGATCTTGATGGCTTCTCGAAATTCAGCTTCCGCCTGATGGAGCTTTCCCTGATAGACGAGTAAGTGTCCCAGCCCGTATCGCGCTTCCTTGTTTTGAGGATCCAGCTGGACGGCCTTCTGAAAGGACACATAGGCTTTCTGGCGATCGTGCTCCAGACTGGCCATGCCCTCCTGATAATAGCCCTGGGATTTCTGCTTCGTTTCCTCGGACGTGGCACAGCCTCCAATGAACGAAGCGCTCAGCAGGCCGAGTGCAATAAGTCCGCCCCTCATGCGTAGATGCGAGTGTGGCCGGTTCACGGAAGGTCCTCAAATTGGGTGAGGCGTTTGAACGCCCGGAATCGATCCTGGATCTCTTTGTAATCCAGGACTCGCAAACGGTCAAGACTAAAGGATTCCACGGTAAAGGAGGCCATGACGCTGCCGAAGATGATCGCTTGCTTGAACGAGTCCACCGATCGGTTGCCCGTCGCCGCCAGATAGCCGAGAAAGCCGCCGGCGAACGTGTCCCCGGCACCGGTCGGATCACGGACATCCTCCAATGGAAAGGCCGGGGCTCCAAACACCTGTGTGCCGCTGAACATGAGCACGCCATATTCCCCGCGCTTGATAATCAGATGCTTCGGCCCGCGCGCCAAAACCGTACCGGCCACTTTGACGAGATTCGAATCGCCGCCGAGCGCCCGCGCTTCTCCGTCATTGATGATGAGAATGTCCACCTTTTCGAGCACCCGCCAGAGAGCGTCGCGCTTCCCATTGATCCAAAAATTCATCGTATCACAAGCCACCAGAGGGGGCCGCGGTAGCTTGTTCAACACATCGAGCTGTAATTCCGGATCGATATTGCCCAGAAACAACACTTCCGGCGAACGATACGACTCTGGAATCTTCGGACGGAACGTTTCGAACACATTCAGCTTGGTATCGAGTGTGTGCGCTTCATTGAGTTGATGACTGTACTCGCCCTTCCAACGAAATGTCGCGCCAGGTCGGCGCTCGAGGCCGGTCAGGTCAATGTTTCGGGTCTTCAAAAAGGCCAGGTGTTGCGATGGGAAATCCTCTCCGACGACGGCGATAAGATCGACCGTCGTGAAATAGCTTGCCGATGTGGAGAAATATGTCGCGGATCCACCGAGCACTTCGCTCGCTTCCCCGAACGGCGTTTTCACCGTGTCCAACGCAACCGAACCGACCACGAGTAATTTACCCATGATTCACCGCTTTCCTTTCGCAGAGGGAAGCACTCGTTCCGTCAAAAGCGCGAGTTTTCGCCGAAGCCCCGCAGGGATTGTGTCCGGTGCCGTCACGATCGCGTGCTGAAGCGCCTCCTGGCATGGACAGCTCGTCACCGACGCAGCGGATTTGACGGCGGCACGCAACAGCCGCTTGGCCAGCGCCACATTGGCGCACAGCGTGGCCAAAATCGCCTCGACCGTCACAGGCCCTTCAATCTCGTGCCAGCAGTCATAATCGGTCACCAGCGCAACCGTGGCATAGCAGAGCTCGGCTTCGCGGGCGAGCTTTGCTTCCGGCATATTCGTCATGCCGATGACGCTGACGCCCCATTGACGATAGAGGTTCGACTCCGCCTTGGTCGAGAACTGAGGCCCTTCCATGCAAAGATACGTGCCGCCCTGATGCACGGTCGCGCCGACCGACCGGCCTGCCCCCAACAGCGACGTGGCGAGCGACGCGCAGACGGGATCGCCGAACGCCACGTGAGCGACGACGCCCCCTTCGAAAAAGGTCGAGAAGCGTCGCTTGGTCAGGTCGATAAATTGATCCGGCAGAACCACATCGCCCGGTTTCACCGAGTCCTTCATGCTGCCTACGGCGCTCACCGAAATGACCCGACGCACGCCGATCGCTTTCAAGGCATACACATTCGCCCGATAGTTGATCTCCGACGGACTCAACCGGTGCCCGCGACCGTGCCGCGAAAGGAACGCCACCCGGACCCCGTCCAGTTCTCCGAGCACGACAGGACTCGAAGGCGAGCCGAACGGCGTCGCGAGAGTCACCCGTTTGACCTGATGAAGGCCATCGATTTCATAGAGCCCGCTTCCGCCAATAATGCCGATCTCCGCACGAGCCGTGCGAGTCCGCTTGCCCATTGTGTCCGTCTCCTTGTCCCGCCTACAACCGGTGGCTGTCCTGATCCGTATCAAGCGCTGAGAGAAAGGACTCAATCAGCCGCATGGCGCGGGCCGCCGTCTCTTCATGCGGCTCAGCCTCTTCGAGCATCAGCCAGGTCGCTTCCGACTCCCGCCGGAACCAGGTCATTTGCCGCTTGGCGAATCGCCTGGTGTCGCGTTTGAAGAGCCTGACCATTTCCGCCCAGTCGTACTCACCAGCCAAGTGAGCGGCGACGTGTCGATAGCCCAATCCTGTCATGGCCGGGGCTTCGCGCCGATATCCCCGAGACAGCAAGTCACGGGTTTCTTCGAGTAGGCCGTTGGCCAGCTGCCAATCAATGCGCTCCTCGATACGGCGATACAGATGCGTTCGTTCTCTATTCAGTCCGATGACCAGCGCGGAAAAGGGCCGCTCGGTAAAGCCGTGGCCGGCTTGAAACGAGGACATCGGCACGCCGGAGAGATGCAGGACCTCCAAAGCCCGAATAATTTTGGAGATATCACCAGGATGCAGCTTTGCCGCCATCACCGGGTCAACCGACGCAAGGCGCTCGTACATATGAGAGGGTCCTTGCTCACGGGCTTCCTCGCAAAATTGCGCCCGCACGGCTGGATCGCTCGGCGGCGCGTCGCACAGCCCCTGCAGCAGGATTCGCACATACAACCCCGTGCCGCCGACCACCAGCGGAAGGCGCCGGCGTTGATGCAGCCCTTCGATCAGCTGCGTGGCATGACGCTGAAACAGACCGGCATTGAACGGTTCGTCAGGTTCGACCAGATCGATCAGGTGGTGGGCGATACCTTGACGGGCGGCGACAGGCGGCTTGTCGGTGCCCACGTCCATCCCACGATAGACCTGTCGCGAATCAGCTGTCAGGATGTCGCTGTCGAGCCGTCTCGCGACCTCAACCGCCACGCGGCTTTTTCCGACGGCGGTCGGCCCTAGGATGACTACGAGCGGTTTCCGACGGACTTGTCCCTCGGTCAGAGCAGTCATCGTGTGAAGAGGACAGGTCGTCACGCCCATCCGGTCCGGCCGAAGAGTTTGTCGAGTTCCTCGGAAGAAAGGCGGAACACGGTGCGCCGCCCGTGCGGGCAGGTCGTCATTAATCCTTCGTCCACCCAATCGCGGACGAGGTGCTCGATCTCGGGAAGCGCCATGGTTCGCCCCGCTTGGACAGCGCTCTTGCACGCCAGTGTGGCGAGAATCGGTTGCGCGCGCGCATCCAGAGACGACGCCGTCGCCCATTCCGCCATATCGTCCAGCAACTCGTGAACGAGCGAGGCGCCGTCCACAGGGCCAACACCAACCGGCACGCTTCTCAGGAGGATGGTTGCAGGCCCGAACGTCTCGACGAGAAGCCCCAGCTGTTCCAAATCGCCGACGTATTTTTGCATGAGAGCGGCCTCCGCGACCGTCAGCTCGATCGGTTCCGGAATGAGCAGCGGTTGACTGACCATCTGTCGTTGCAGCCACATCCGCCACAAGCGTTGGAACAGCACACGCTCATGGGCGGTGTGCTGGTCGATCACGTGTAGTTCACGCCCGACCTGGGCGACGAGATAGGTCTCGAGCACCTGTCCGAATGGAACGATCGCCACCTCCTGCGAACGCGCATAAGATGCGGACTGTTCACCGACAAACAGCGACTCTGGACCGGAGTTGGTCCGAGCATCCGATTGCCCGCCGACGGCCGCATGCTGGCGTCCCGAAGACAGGCGTCCCAACGTGCCGGCAGGAGGCGCTGTCCCCGACACGATGACCGGAGGGCGGATGGCGGCTGCAGATTCGCCGGAATCCATGCCAAGCACCAGCTTGCGTTCGACGCCGCTGAACGCATGACGCACCGTCTGTCGAACGAAGCGGTGGATCGCTTCCTGGTCCGCAAAACGGATTTCACGCTTGGCAGGATGCACATTGACGTCAATGCGCTCGGGATCGATGTCCAAAAACAGGACATAGGTGGGATAATGGGCCTTGGGAAGCAGGGCCCCATATCCCTCAATCACCGCATGGAACACGGCCGCGTTTCGGACCGGACGGCGATTCACGAACAAATCTTGAGGTGTTTTGGACGCGCGGGCATGGACCGGATCGACCATGACACCGCTGAGCGTGCATCCGGCCATCCGGCCGCGTACATCCACCGTCTTGTCCACGAAGGCCGGGTGGTAGACCTGGAGGATCCGCTCCCGGTCGGACGTAACGGCCGCATAGTTCGAAATCGCGTTGCCATTGTGCGTGAGCCGGAAGTGGACGGAAGGCCAAGCCAACGCGGCCTGCTGAACGACGAGGCTGATGTGCGAAAACTCGGTCGGCACAGATTTGAGAAACTTTTTCCTTGCAGGCTGGTTATAGAAGAGGTCGGCGACCTCGATTCTCGTGCCGGCCACCGGCGGGGCGTCGGCGATTCCTTGCGGCACGCCACCGGCCAATGAGACCTGGGCTCCGACTGCATCCGTTCTGGTGGCGGTCACCATCTGGACATGCGACACGGCCGCGATGCTGGGCAGCGCTTCGCCGCGAAATCCCATAGTAGTGATGGAGGTGAGATCTGCGTCCGAGCGGAGTTTGCTCGTGGCGTGACGCTCAAAGGCGAGCAGAAGATCGGCGCGCCGGATCCCTTCGCCGTCGTCGGTAACGCGGATGAGGGTGCGACCCCCTTCCTTGATGTCGACGACAATGTGCCGGCCGCCCGCATCAAGACTGTTTTCGACAAGTTCCTTGACGACCGCGGCGGGCCGCTCGATCACCTCGCCGGCTGCGATACGGCTCACCACCTCGGTGGGCAACACCTGAATCGTCGCCGAACAACGCGCAGCGGGCACCGATCACGCTCCCAACGCCCAGCCCCTCATCGGATTTCGGCCAGCTTATTCTTTGCGAGCTTGGCTTCGTCCGAGGTGGGAAACTCTTCAACGACCCGCTTCAAATTCTTTTTCGACTTTACCAGATCTCCCGTCTCGGCCGCCGCCAGGCCGAGTTTGTACAGGGCCGCAGGCACCTTTTCGTTACCGGGAAATTCCGTGGACACATACTCAAATGCCTGCATCGCTCGAGCATAATCCTTCTGCTGATAGTAGGATTCGCCGAGCCAATAGTGGGCATTCGGCGTCAGCGAGGTGCCGGGGAAATCCTTGACGAAACGTTGGAAGCCCGACACCGCCAGATCGTACTTACCGTTCAGATAATCGTTATAGGATAGATTGAATGCAGAAGTGGGCGTGATCGCGGGCACATTCGGAATAATGGGCTCCGCCCCTCCGGAATTTTTCGGCTTGACCGTCTTCACCGGCTCTGCCGCCAGCGGGTCCAGCTTTGGCGCGCCGGATGCCACCAGCGCCTCGTCCATCTTGCTCAGCCGAGCCTCCAGTTTTTGCAACCGGGCATTGAGATCGTCGAGCTTCCCCTTCGACGGCTCACCGTCTTTGACACGTTCGAGGGAGTCCAGCCGACGCTGCAAGGCGTCCAGCCGCTTTTGATCCTGATCTTGCGATTTCGCCACAGTGTTGAGATGGTCGCGCAGTTCGACGAAATCCGCGTGCTTGGCGCACCCGGCCACGACACTCAACGCCGCTGCGGTGACGAGCCCCAGCCCCAGTGTCATCAGGCTGTGCGTCACGTTACCGCATCTCCTTCATCTGATTGAGCTTGTCGTAAGCCTTTCCAGCCTCGGGACTCTTGGGATACAAGGTCACTACCTGCTTGAATGCCGAGGACGCACGCTTCTTGTCCTTCAAGGCCAGATAGGCAAAGCCCTTCTTGAGAATCGCGGCCGGCACTTTTTCGCTCTGCGGGTAATCCAACTCCACCCGATCATAGGAATCGATCGCTTGTTTGTAGTCCTTTTTACCGTAATGCGATTCTCCAAGCCAATAGCGGGCATTGGGAGCGAGATCGGAGTTGGGGTACTCGGAGAGAAACGCCGAAAATCCTTCCCGGGAGCTGTCCAGATTGCCCTCCTTGAAGTACGCCAGGATCCGCTCGTATTCGGCCTTATCGGACCGTTCGGCCGTACGGACGGAGGCCACTTGAACCGGCGGCTCTGGTGAATCTTCCACAACCGTGTGATTGGCCGTCTCGACGTCCTGACGAACCGGTGCGACGGCTTCCTGATGTGCAGCGGCAATAGCTTCAGGGGGCTGAGCCGCCTCAGCCGGTGCAATGATTGAAGACCGCTGCGTCGACTTGGTCGTCGTTTGTTGCTGGCGATGCCCCGCCTTCGGACTCGCACCCCGCCCTTGCAGATCCACGGTTTTGGTAAGCCCATCGACCCGCCGCTCTTGCTCCGTAACGCGTGCATCGAGACGCGTCACGTTCTTGCTGACTTCTCCGACCTGCTCATCGATGCGTGCCGCGAGTTTCTGCGCCACCGCGGCAACACTCTTGTTCACCTCACCCAGGTGTCCCGACATCGCTTTTGTCGTCTCATTGATATGGGAGGTCGAGGCCTTGGTATCGGCGTCAATCTTGGCAGCAAGAGCCTTGTTGGCCTGCTCCTCCTGCCCGATGCGTTCACCCAGGGACGTCAGGGATTCCCGGAAGCCGGTCAAGGCCTGGTTGAACTGCGCAAATTTCGAGGACAGTTGTTCGTTGCGGGCCTGTGCGTCCGCCAAGGCTTTGCGCTGGTCCTCCAGTTTCACGTCCAGGCTTTTCGCGAACGCCGCGTTGCCCTTCTGCACCGCGTCGATGATGTCCTTGCGCAACACTTCCATCTGACGGTTGACGTCGTCGAGGCGGCTATTCACGTCCATGCGCAATTGGTCGCGATCTGCCTTGTTCTTCACGTCCTGAGCATTGAGGCTTTCACGCACTTGCGCATAGCGGTTGGTGCTTTCGGCCTCCAGCTTCGAGGACAATTGCTCCAACTTTCGTGTCTGCTGCTCGATCACCGCCGATCGCTGCCGCAGATCG
>DATIGH010000009.1:0-4676 GCA_035454845.1 Nitrospira sp. | reverse complement strand
TGACGCCCGCCCCTCGATGAGTGTCTTCATCCCATGCATGACGGTAAAGTGATACATGTATCCCTGTTCGCCCTCAACCAGTCGCGTGGCGTTTATCGTGAGCCACCCGTCTAGGTCGTCGAGCCGTTCGGTGGCGAAGACTACCTCCCGCACGCTTCCAACGAGCCCGATCCGGTCCTCCGCTTGACGGCCGCCGTCAACCAGCCCGACATGAGCACCCATCGCCTGGGCGGCGTACTCGAGACCGGCCGACGCCGTTAGACGTCCCTTGAAGCGCAGCGGATTATGCCCATCTCGGTGGGTCGAGGTGCGGCAACTGATGGTCAGAGCATCCCAGGCTTCCACCAACTCGAGGAGACACATGGACTCTCCATGGGGGAGCAACCGTGCAATCTCTTCTTTTTTCAAGAGGGTCACGGTTCGACCTCCATGACCAGCCGTTGATCACCCAGGACATCCATGCGGATGGTTTCAACAGTGGTCCCGGCGAGTGCGTGCAGCACGGGCAAAAGCCGAGCCGAGGGATTGTCCGTTCTCAACCGCTCAAGCTCGCGATCCGACATCTGTGTCACTTCGCCGGCTTCAGCAGAAGCCAGTGTCGCGCTCACCGTGGCTGATGTCGAATCGCTCGTCAATGGCGTCAAGACCAATGCAGTTGCGAAAGCCGACTGAATGGGCCGCGCTCGTATGAGCGGGTCGGGCGCCGGCAGATCGTACGAAACGAACAGGACCGGACAGTCTTCCATCGTCACATAGGTCATGGCTTCCAGCAGGCCTGCCGCACAGGAATCGTCATAACAGGACAGTGCCGTGGATGACTGTTGGCATCTGGTGGCAATGCCCCAATACCCGGCCGCCGTGTTGTGCACGGACTGGTGAAACAGCGTCGGCGAAATAATGCGCTCCGGCGTCGTCAGCGCCCGGCAGAGTTGGTCAAGCACATCCATTTCGCCGCCGGAAGAGGCAAAGACCGTTGCCACATTGCGGGGATCAAGGCTGGATTGAGCCATGGCTTCTTGCGCGACGTGCACGGCCCAGCGCACGGAGGCCGTGCTGCGACGGCGCTCGTTCGCAGGCAGCAGCGCAGGCGCAGGCTCCGGCTCCGGGAACGAATTCGACGAAAGGGAGCGTGCGCCAACGAGCACCTCGCGACCGTTCGCCCAACCCTCGAGACCAGGGCTCAGCAGGCCGATGCCCCAGATACCGACGCGCATCACAATACTCCCAAGAGAAGACTGCAATTGTTGCCGCCGAAACCGAAGATATTGCTCAAGACGCGCCGGACCGGCCGTGTCTCGTTCTCACGCAATATGTGACTGCACAACGCCGAATCGACCCGTTGACAGTTGAGCGTACCGGGAATGAAGCCCTGCGTCAGGCAGAGCGCGGCAATCAACGCTTCGGTGATACCTGCGGCGCCGAGCGTATGTCCCGTCCATCCCTTCGTGGAACTGGCGGAAGTCTCGGCGCCGAACACCGCATGCACGGCCTTGTCTTCCACCGCGTCGTTGGCGATCGTCGCCGTCCCATGCAGATTAATGTAATCGATATCACCCGGTTGAAGGCCCGCCCGCTTCAATGCCTGGCGCATGGCGCGAATGGCGCCGGCGCCCTCAGGATGGGGGTGGGACATATGGTAGCCGTCCGTGCTCTCACCGTACCCAAGCAGCGCAACGGCCCCTTTTCTTCCCACCTTTCGGCTGGATTCGAGAAGCGCATAGCCTGCGGCCTCCCCAAGCGAGAGTCCGTCGCGGTCTTCGTCGCAGGGACGGCAGGGCTGCGCCGATAACAGCTGCAAGGCAGAAAACCCATACAGCGTCGTCAGACACAGGCTGTCCACGCCGCCGACGATCGCAGCATCGCACAGACCCGCCTCAAGATACCGCGCCGCCGAGGCAAAGACTTTCGCACTCGAGGAGCAGGCCGTGGAGATGACGAGCGCCGGCCCCCGCAGTCCCAGACACGAGCGCACAAAATGGCCCAACGAAAACATGTTGTGCGTATAGCGATAGCGCGAGGTGAACGAGCCTTGCAGTGCACCGGTGGCCGGATCACGATTGCGGTAGGCATGTTCCGTCTCGAGGATCCCCGACGTACTGGTGCCCATGATCACCGCAATACGGTCGGCTCCATACCGCTGCTTGGCTTCGGCGACCGAGACCATGAAACCGTCCTGTTGAAGTCCCAGCCACGCCAACCGGTTGTTTCGGCAGTCGAATCGCTCGAGACGATCTTCGAGGGCAAACTCCTCGAGGCCATCAACGCGGCCGATATACGTTTTGAGAAGGGCGTCTTCGAAATTGCAGGGCTTCAATCCTGAGCGCCGCTCACGTATCGCCTGTGACACGGCACCGACGCCCCGACCGATTGCGGTCACGAGCGTATAGGCGGACAGCGTCACCGGCGTCATCGCCCGCTCAAATCGCATGCCGAACCCTTTTTGCCATGATACCGGCAAACAACAGGCAGCAGAATGAGCCGACGGCCGCGGTCATCCCGATGGCATGCAACACCGGAATGCTCGAGCCGGCCAGCACACCGAAGACGAGGATCGTGGTCATGCTGCACACGAGCAACCCGTAGAGCGTCCTCGATCGTCCGTCTTCGTTTTCTTCCGGCCGGTTGAAGAAGAGCGCATAATCAAGTCCCAGTCCGATGACGAGTAGAAAGGTCGCAATGTGAAACAGCGAGAGCGACTCCCCGGAGACGTTCACGACGGCGGCAACGACCACCAACGCGCTCATGATGGGCGACAAGATCGGCCATAACAAGCGGACTGACGGTAAGCCGACGCCGAGCACGGCGCTGATGGCCAAGAGGCCGCAGAGCAGGATGACGAAGGTCCGGTCCCGATACGCGGTCATCAGTCGGTTGGACTCTTCCTTGAGGTCGACATAGGTGACGGCGGGGATGTTCCAGCCGTCGACAGCCTCGGCCAACTGCGTTCGGTCCGCAACTCCACGCAGTGGCACGACGGCCTTCCAGTTCCCTCCCTGCTGGAATATCAAGGACGCCATCCTCGCCCCAAACGGAGTGTCCTGAAAGCTCGTTCTCTCGAGCGGGGCCTGCGTACGGGCGGACTCGACCGCCGCAACGAACGGCGTGAACAATCCGGGTGTGAAGGGCAGGCCTTTCAGTGCCTGATCGAGATTGCGCATCAGTACGGGTCTCTCCGGAAGATGGGATTGGCGGTATCGCTGCGTCCGTCGACTCGGAAGGAAGCGCGAGATAAGATCATATCCGGCGACCGCTCCACTGGTCCGCAATCTCTCCAGCTTGGCATCTATGGTCTCACCGTATTTGAGCACATCTTCTTCGGTTTGTCCTTCGATCACGAGAAGATCACGCACATCCGGGGCGCCCAGTTCCTCCCGCAACTGTCGATCGAGCTGCTTCTTGGCCTCCGACACCGGGCTGAGGCTCGCCAAGTCGGTCTCCCAGAGAGGCGTATGAGACCACAACAGCGCTGCGCAGGCAAGGACGATCGCGCCCGGAATCAACGGCTTCATGACGGTCAGACGATCAAGCTGCGCATGGAATGCCGGCCATAATGGTCGAGGAAGGAATCCGTCCGGGACAAAGGTTGGGAGCACCCATCTGGTGACCGCGGCTGCCGTGAGAATGCCGGTGACGGCAAAGAGGCCTAACTGGGTCAACGCAGGGAATCCGGCCAGCAGCAAGCACGCAAATCCGATCACGGTGGTCAACACACCCAGGCGCATCGTGGGCCAGATCTCCTGCATCACGACAGGAGCCGAGGCACGGCCCCTCAAATGGCTGAAGAGGTGAATGGGATAATCATCAACGACACCCAACAACGTGATGCCGAATCCAAGGGTGATGCCATGGATGAAACCAAACCAGCCCTGAACGGCCAGCATGCCTGCCATCACTCCCGCCGTGAGCGGGATCAAACTTAGCACCACGACGGTGAGGGATCGATAACTGGCGTAGAGAAAGACCAGCACCAGCGCGGCAGCGGACGTCGACAGCCGCCAGGCTTCGCCCTCGATAGTCTCTTTCGCTTCCACCGCAAACACCCCGGGACCGGTCATCTGGAGTTGCAGGCGCGCCTGACTGGCGAGCGCTGCAAAGATGTGACGTACCTGCTGCTGAATCGCTGCCTGCGCATCGGCGTCGAATCCCGCGGCCTTCGTTTCGACGAGCAGCAAGGCCCTGGAACGATCTCTGGAAAGCCAGACCCCGCGATGTTTGGCAGGTTTATCCTCACCGAGCCACGCCGTCATGACCGTGAAAAACTCGCCGGTGGGATCAGCGGGTATCGTGTCCTTCATGAGAGGCGCCAAGGGGGAACGCAAATCGTCAAGCCGCTGCTGCAGCGCCTCTCGTAGCGAGTCGGCGGAGAAAGAATCGGGCCCAATGTTGGGGCTCAACACGTACCGGGACTGGAACAAAATCGTCCGATCGTATGGCCGCAGTCCCTGCATGCCGTTCTCGACCAGCGTAAAATGCCCAGTGGCTCGAAGCCGCTCACTGAATTCCTTGCTTGCCTGCGCCAGTTCGTCGGGATTCCCTCCTTCGAGCGCAAGTAGCGCGAGCCGGCCGGCCAGACCGCTTCTCACCTGGGTCAACAAGAGTCGTTGACGGGCGTTCGTTCCTTCCGGCAACAGATCGGCCAATTCACTATGGACAGCCACAGCCGTCACCGCCAGCCA
>DATIGH010000008.1:0-8481 GCA_035454845.1 Nitrospira sp. | reverse complement strand
TCACCGATCTGACTGATCTCCTGGAAGCCGTACCCTCCTCCGTCCCCCTTCATACGATGGCCCAGAAGCCGCACGGTCTTCACGTCTTGTGTTTGCACCGCACGGGCCAAGGTCGCCGCATCCTTCCGCCGGTTCTCGAGGAAGCCTGGCACGAGCTCTTCCAAATCGGAATCGATCGAGACGGTCACTCGCGATGGTGTGTTACCACTCGAGGGGGATGTCATGCTCGTCGATATCCCTTGCAGGCCTGAAGCACTTCCAGCAGCGTTTGCCGTTTGATCGGCTTTGTCATATGCGCATCGCAGCCGGCCTGAAGAATTTTTTCGCCTTCTTCCCTGAGTACGAGCGCGGTTAAGGCAATGATCTGCGTTTTAGGCAAATCCTGTTCCTGCTCCCATGCGCGTATTGCTCTCGTCGCCTCGTAGCCGTCCATCACCGGCATATTCATGTCCATCAAGATCACATCATAGTGCGTCTGCTTGACTTGCTGGACCGCAATGCCGCCATGCTCGGCGACATCGACCTGATAGGGGGTCGCTTTGAGATACGACCGAATCAGGATCTGATTATCGGGAGAATCTTCGACCAGCAGAATGTGCAACGGCCTCGATGCCACAGGCACCGTCTGCCCGCATACAGGCGACGTTGCTGGCAGACCTCGTGTGCGATCCATGGCGATGCTGAGAGTCTGCAGCAAATCACTCCTGCGTATAGGCTTTGTCAAATAGCCCCCGAGCCCCAAGTCGTACGTGCGTGCAATATCGTCAGCCCAATGATCCGACGTCATCATGATCATCGTCAGGCCCGCAGCCAAGTCCGAGCGGCGGATCGCTTCGACAACCTGAAATCCATCCATGCCGGTCATGCGGCAATCGACAAGGAGCAGACCGTAGGGATTCGATGACGCGGCAGCTTGCCGCAACTCGGCGACTGCTTGTTCTCCATCCCTAACGGCGGTCACTTTCGCATTCAAGAACGACAACGTCTCCACAAGTATGGTTCGGTTGATGGGATGATCATCGGCTACCAGAGCTCGGAGCCCGTGAAGATCGATCGTGCGTGAAGAAGATGTGTGTTTGTCGTCACGATTGACCCCGAGCCTTACCGAGCAATGAAACGTACTGCCTTGTCCCAACGAGCTTTCCGCCCAGATCCTTCCCTGCATCAACTCGGCGAGTTGCCTGCTGATCGGGAGACCAAGCCCCGTGCCGCCATAGTGTCTGGCAATGGACTTGTCGGCTTGCGTGAACGGCTCGAAAATTGCCGACAGCTTGTCTTCCGGAATCCCGATGCCGGTGTCGCGAACCGTAAAGCGGATAGCGCCAGGCTGTGCGTGCTCCTGTTCATTCGTCACCTCGAGGGTCACGGATCCCTTTTCCGTGAACTTAATCGCATTGCTGATGAGATTGACGAGGATTTGATGGAGGCGGTTGGGATCGCCGATCAACGAACACGGCACAGCAGGCGAGAGATGGCAAGCGAGTTCCAGGCCTTTCTCGTTGGCCCGCATCGCGAGAATTTCGATGGCCTTCTCGATGAGATCGCTGAGGTCGAAGTCGATCGACTCCAGTTCGATACGGCCGGCCTCAACCTTGGATAGGTCCAGGATGTCATTGATTAATTGAAGAAGACTGCTGCCTGCGCGACGAAAAATCCGAAGGTACTTGCGCTGATCGGGTGTTAGTTGCGTATCCCAGAGTAGATCGGCCATACCTATGATGGCGTTCATCGGAGTACGAATCTCATGGCTGATGGTGGCGAGGAATTCGCTCTTGGCTCTGTTAGCCACTTCGGCCGCCTCCTTGGCGACCACCAGCGCCTGCTCGGTGGCGGCATGTTCGATTGCTTCCCGGCGGCGGGCGGCGCGCTCCCGTCGCAGCGCAGCCTTGGTCTGAGCGAGTGTCCGTGGGAGCGATTTTCGGGTGGTTGCGGTTTTGATCCGGGATGGGGCGTGAGGTCGCGGCATGGTTTGGTGCGCGCGGGCGCGACGCCGCTTAATCGTCGTCTGAGTGGGGAACGAGGGTGAGAATGCCGGCCTGCTTTGCCCGGTTGCGGCCTTCTTGTTTGGCTTGATACAGCGCCTGGTCCGCCGCCTTGATCAGGTCGGTCGGCGAGGCATTCCGGCTGGGGATGGTACTGGCGTAGCCGACGCTGATCGTGATGTGGTCGCCCTCTGAATGCGTGATGTCGAGGGACTCAATACGTTTCCGCAATGTTTCCGCAACCTGCGCCGCCCCGTCCGTCGCCGTGCCGGGAAGGACGACGACGAACTCGTCGCCCCCATAGCGGGCCACGAGATCCCCTGGCCGGTTAACGGCACCTGAAATGGCATTAGCGACCTGCCGTAAGCACTCGTCCCCGGCGGTATGTCCGTTGCTGTCGTTGTACATTTTAAACCGGTCGATATCGAGCATGATGAGCGACAGCGGCGTCGACTCGCGAACCGCCCGCCGCCACTCCTGATCCAAAAAGTCATCAAATTGTCGGCGGTTCGTAATGCCGGTTAGGCCATCCAAAGAGGAGAGCCGGAGCAGCATCTGGTTGGCTTCCTGCAGCTGACGCATGACTTCGAGCAACTCCTGTTCGCGGGCGCGTCGCCGCTCAATCTCGTGTACGAGCCGCAGCACGGACCGAACTCGCGTTAACAGCTCGATTTTATTGATCGGCTTTCCAATATAGTCCAGCGCTCCTGCGGCAAACGCCAGCTGGAGATCGACCGGATCTGTCTTGACCGTCACCATCATGATGGGCGTTTCACGGAATCGCTCGACGGCCTTGATTTGCCGGCACGCTTCGATTCCGTTCATTTCCGGCATGATGATATCCATGAGGATCAGATCGACACGGGCCGCCCCCTGCTTCCCCCCCTCGAGGCCCAGGAGTCGAAAGGCCGACACGGCTGAGTCTGCGACTAGAATGTGCTCATATCCGGCGGCCGTGAGGATGGAATGGAGCAGGGTGCGGTCGTCTGGAGAATCGTCAACGATCAGTATGCTCATGGAGAAGCCGCCTCGGCTTGGCTGAAATGGAGCGGTAAAGTGAAGAAATCCTAACAGCTAATCCTGGTAAACACCAGGATAAAGCTTTTTGATACAGGGCTGACAAAGGCCGTGGCTGAATTCGGCCTCCGAATGCTCACTCAGATACTCTTCGATTTGTTGCCAGAAACCGCCGTCATTTCGAATCTTTTTACAGGAAGCGCAGATGGGAATCAGACCCCGGAGGACTTTGACTTCCTTGAGCGCCTTTTGCAGTTCTTCGTTGCTGCGACGGAGCTCGAGTTCGCGGTTCTTACGCCGGTCCATTTCCTGCTTTAAGAGCAACGCCGACGAGACGCGGGCCAACAATTCGATGCTGTTGACCGGCTTGCTGATGAAGTCCATGGCGCCCGCGGCAAAGGCGTCCTGAAGGTTGCCGAGATCAGACTTGGCGGTGACCATGATGACCGGAATGTCCTTGAGATGTGCACACCGTTTGATCTGGCGGCAGGTCTCCACGCCGTCCTGCTCGGGCATGAGTACGTCCATGAGGATGAGGTCGATTTTCTCGCTGGGCGACTCACCGTCCAGGTTCAGCACACGTGCGGCCGCCTTCGCAGAATCGGCGCTCAGCAGATCGGCATGGCCGGCCTTGCCAAGAATGGAGCGGAGAAGAACCTGCTGATCGGGTGAATCGTCGACGATGAGAATGCTCACGAAAGTCCTACGTGCAGCTTCCTATGCCACATTCGCCTTCAAGTATAGCAGACGAGCGTGAGGGCTATTTCAGCTTGGAACGCACGAGGTCACTGACATGCTTGCCGTCGACCGTTTGGCCGGCAAGCCGGGCCATCACGGCCTTCATGACTGCACCCATGTCCTTCGCGGAGCCGGCGCCCGTCTCGCGGATCACGGCATCCACGGTCCGGTCGAGTTCTTCGGGGGAAAGGGCTTGGGGGAGATAGGACTCGATAATCGAAATTTCCTGGCGTTCTTTCGCGGCGAGTTCCTTTCGCTGACCTTTTTCGTATTGGTCCACGGATTCCTTTCGTTGCTTGATCATGGTCGTCATGATCCGGCTCATCTCTGCATCGTCGAGATCCTTTTTCGTCTCGACTTCTTTGTTGAGCACGGCGGCCTTGATCATTCGGATGACGTCCATCCGCAATTGATCGCGTGCCTTCATGGCCAGCTTGAGGTCTTCGGTCAGCCGGTCGCGTAATGACATGGAAAATCCTGGCAGTGGGCGGCAGTGCGGAGCATACCGCGTCATTCCCCCTCAGTCAATCGCCGGCCGCTGGGTGGTTTTGTTCCTAAGGGGAGAGTATGATGCGGCGAACCACACATAGTCAGGAAAGGTAGTCCGGAAGGAGGAGCCAGTATGCTGTTTCAACGAACGAGCATGAAAGGAGCCGCTTGTATCGTTCTCAGTCTGACAGCTGTGCTCATGCTGACCGCCTGCTCCGGCCATGAGCCCAAGCCGATGGCACAGCCGACACCCGATCAAGTGAGGGGCCACGCGGATCGAGGCTTCGATACGCTCAAGCAGGAAGAGCAAGAACGAGGCGTCCAGCCCGCCGCGCCACACTAGGAGAGAGAGCGAACGCCTATTTGCCGACTCCAAGCGGACCTACCAAGAACTGGGCGAGAGGTTTCAACAGAGGCAGTTCACGCACGAGTTGAGCGAAGGGCGCCGCTTGCACTGTCCTGGCTTCGTGGAACTTCCCTAACAGGCTCGCCGATACCGCCAATCGCAGCATTCCCGAGACAAAAAACACCAGGGGAAGATTCGACGCTAAGACGAAGGAGAACTCTCCGATATCGATGCGTGACGGGAGAGCATTCACGAGCCAACTCCCCATGAGAGCTCCTAGGCACCACCCGAATGCATTGATCGTGCTGTAGGTGGCGACCGCTTTTGCACGATCTTCCGGCCGCACGGCATCGAACACATAGTTTTGAAGGCCCAATGCCAGCCCGCCCCAGATCACCCCGCCCGCGAAGTTGACGAACAGCAAAAACACAAGATTCGTCCCGGCCAGATAAAGCATCGGGAGAAACGGGACCATGAAGCCGGTGACCGAGATGAGAGCTTTGTTGCCGAATCGGTCTCCGAATCCTCCCCATGCGCCCAAAGTGATGACTTGCCCCAGAATCCCGGCGGCCAACCAGGTGCCGTAGCTCCAATAGGACAGGTGGAGATCACGCAGCATATAAAGCACAAAGAATGGTCCGGCGATTAACACCGCGGCATGCATCCCCCCGGAGAAGAAGAGAAATCCCCGGAAACTGCGACTGGTGCCGGCCAGGAACCGCCGGAAACTGGCTGAACTCTCAGGATGAAGAGTCCCGTGAACGTCGTCGACCTTGTTCAATGCAAGAGCAGAAATCCACCGCGCGGCAGCGGCCACGGCAAAGATCAAGGCAAACCCAATCCATGACAAGGGGTCATCCTGCCAGACACTCAGCAGCCAGCCGGCCGCGCAAAGCGCAGCGAAACTGAGCATGGCCATAATTTTGGCCCGCCGGGCGAAATACGCTCCCCGCTCGTGTTCGTCGAGATGGTCCGCGATGAAACTATTCCACGTCGGCGTGGTGAACTGGTTGCAGGCAAAGTACAGAGCGGTTCCTCCGATGAGCAGCCAGGACGCGAGTCCTGGAAATAAAAGCGGCAGCACAAGAATGGGAAGCCAGGACAGGGCTTGCCCGGCGATGCCGGCGCGGATCAGCGCCTTGCGGTCCGGAAACCAGTGGCGCAGCTTGACCGAAGCCACTTGTGCGCCGGTGCCAAACAACTGAGGAAGGGCGGACAACACGCTCAAGTGAAAGGGGCTGGCCCCAAATAGGAGCGCAAATGCCGACAGGTAATGCTCGCCGCTGCCTTGGGTGATCGCTTGGCAGGCGCCGTCTCGAAGCCCGTACCGGCGGCTTGGCTCTCTAAGGTCGTGTTCAACCGACTCCGGGAAGCTCACTCTGCTAAACTCATCGCTAAAAGGTGTGTCGGTCACCCTACCACAGACAGCTTGCGTCTTGTATCAAATAGGTGTTGAATGAACGAGAGTGGCGAGGCTGTTATGAAGCTCACTGGAATACCTGCACGATTCCGGTACCACTGGCCGCTCGCCTGTGTTCTCGGAACCGCCAGCCTGCTTGCCTATGGTTCATGGGCCGACGCGAGAGACCTGGTCGCTCCCAAGGAACAATCGAATACCGAAATCGATCCGACCCAGAGTCCTTCCTTCGACGAACAGAAAAAAGGCATTCCCCAGTCGCTTTTTACCTGGATCAAGATGGCCAAGGGCTATGACGTCGAGTGGGATAGCTTTGGTCGCAAAGGGTGGTACACCCAGGATCCCCGCCTCAAGCCGATCGAACCGACGTCGGTTTTTACCCCGGACACGCCTGCGATCTACATCGTGTTCGAAGTGGCACCCTTGGAAGATCCGGCCCAGTTCAGCGCCCAGTGGTTTCTGGAAAGCGCAGAAGGCACACTTCCAGATGCGCCGATGGGAAAAGACACCCTTGAAGTTCCCGGCCATGAACGGTATGGTTTCCTGGAACTGAAACGGAAAGAGGAGAAGTGGCCGGTCGGGAAATATCAAGTCAAGCTATTCATTACACCGCTCGGACAGCAACCCTTCCATGCAGTGAACCAGGTTGGCACCATGAGGTTTTCCATCGTCGACTCTCTTCCCGCTGCGGCATCATCCGCCCCAAAGTAGCTGTTTCACAACCTGAGTACAATCATGTCAGCACGAATCCGAGTCACTGAACCGGACAAGCTCGCGTTGCTTTATGAACGCTTCAGGGACGTGTGTCTCGTCGAAAAAGAGGTATGGAAAGAAATCTACATGCCGCGCGACGTCATCGCCGGCCCAGTACGGACGAATGTGCAGGACCGCTACGAGGTGGAAATCGACGATCAGGGGATTGAAGACACGCTGGAAGCCAACATCTCGAGAGGCGCGGCAGCGCTCGGCGCAGCAATACAGGAGTACCGTCAGCACATCCTGTTTTTCAAAAGAACCTGATTGCCGTTATTTCGCAGCCAGCACCCGCTCAATTTCGTTCACGACCTCAGGCGCGAGGGGTTTGGTGCGATGATGAAAGCGTCCCACCACCCGGCCGGACCGGTCGACCAGATACTTCTGAAAATTCCATTCCACTTCGCCCGGGAACGGACTTTGTTCGGTCAGATATTCGTAGAGCGGGTGCTTGTCTGATCCCTTGACACTGATTTTGGCGAAGAGCGGAAAGCTGACGCTGTACTTCGTCAGGCAAAACCCTTTTATCTCGGCATTGCTTCCCGGCTCTTGCTGACCGAAATTATTGGCCGGGAACGCCAGTATTTCGAAACCCTGATCATGGTACTGCTCATAGATCCGCTCGAGATCCGAATACTGCGGCGTGTTTCCGCACAGGCTCGCCGTGTTTACCAATAACAGCACCTTACCCTTATACGTACCGAGATTGACCGGCTTGCCGTCAATGTCATCGAGCGTGAAATCATACAGGCTGGCGGTCTTGGCGGCCACGAGAAGTCCTCCCTGTTCCGCTTGTCCAGGAGGGCTGCCGATGAACCCACACACTCCGAACAGTGACAAGACGAAGATAAGTGGCCTCATGACAGCCTCCCAGAAGTTGCTTTAGAGCCGTTCCAGTGCGGCAATCCGATCGTCCATCGTCGGATGCGATGCAAAGAGGCGCATGACACCGCCAGTCGTGCCGGCAATCTTGAACGTCACCAGCGGATCGGCCGTGCTGCTCGGTTCCATCTTCGCGCGAGACACCCAGCGTTCGATCCCCCGCAATGCGGCGATCATTGCGCCTTTGCCGTACACTTTGGCTGAGAAGGCATCAGCCCCGAACTCGCGACGCCGCGAATGCCACATGATGGGAATCATCGCAAGGAACCCCAGAACGATCTGGACGACAAACGATAACGCGTACCCCAGGCCGGCTTGATCCCGCTCGGCAAAAAAGCGGCGGACGAGCAGGGAAACGAAGTACACGAATGTGTTCATCAGTCCCGCCAGCACCGTCGTGGTGAACATATCGCCGTTGTAGACGTGGCCCATTTCGTGCGCCAATACCGCCCGCACCTCGTCCTCTTTCAGATTTTGGAGCAGACCGGTCGATACCGCCACCATCGAGTTGTTACGAGTTGGACCAGTCGCAAAGGCGTTGGGATCCGCCGATTCATAGACCCACACCTCTGGCATGTTAATGCGCAGCCGCTGGGCGATATCCTGGACCGCCCCGAAAATCACGTGTTCGGCCGGTGTTCGAGGCTGTGTGATCTGATAACGCTCGCCTAACGCGGCACGGGCAAATTGTTTTGAGAACGCCAAACTGAGGAAGGCGCCAGTAAATCCGAAGATGGCTGCCATCGTCAGGAGCGAGACCGTATCGCTCCCCAACGTGATGCCGAACGCAGGTAACACAAAGCTCACGATCACGTTGATCGCGACCAGGAACAACAGGTTGGAAATCAGGAGCAGTA
>DATIGH010000007.1:0-6354 GCA_035454845.1 Nitrospira sp. | reverse complement strand
TCATCGCGCAGCGAAACCCAATGGTCCGGTCTTCGAATTCGGGCTCGGCAGAAATGCGGGCGGTGACTCGTAACGCCAGCGGAAGATCGGCCCAGGAACCACCGCGCAGCACCCGCTTGTCGCCCTGTGCAGGACCTGTCGGATTCTTCGATGGACTGCTCTGATAGTAGTCGCGATCATACCAGTCCGCCACCCACTCGGCCGCATTCCCCGCCATGTGATTGAGGCCGTAGGGACTCTTGCCTCCTTCCTTCAATCCGTGGCGCACGCTCATGCCTTCGAGGCCGCTCGTGACAGCAGCCAAGGTGATGGCTTCGCTGACCCAGATGCCGCGATTGTAATTGGCAATATCGACGAAAGGCTGCATGGAGCCCCAAGGATACCGTCTCCTGTCCGTGCCTCGGGCAGCCTTCTCCCACTCGGCTTCAGTCGGCAACCGCTTTCCTGCCCACTTGCAATAGGCGTTGGCGTCCGCCCACTTCATGCCGATCGCCGGTCGGTCGCCGACCGACGTGGCCGCTTCATCATCCCACGTGGAAGGAGAGTCATGGTTTTCGGCCTCAAGAAATTTCCGATAGAGTGCCAATGTCACTTCATACTCATCAATGTAGTACGCATCCAATTCGACGAGATGTTCAGGGCGTTCATTGGGAGCGCCGTCATTGCTGCCCATGGTAAAGGGACCGGCTGGAATCAGGATCATAGGCGCGCCGTCCTTGCCTTTCACTCTCTCAACCGATGTCGCTTGCCCGTTCTTCGCCGGGGGCGGTGGGCCGGCGGCAAGCGTCAGCGCGCCGACGATCATGAGAGCGAGCGACCAAGGAATGCTCCCTGCGGTTCCCATAATCCCTCCGTGTTCTGGAACGTTCGTGCGACGTATGGAGCGACAGGCTAGGTAAGTCTACCCAGCTTGCCGCCCAAACTCAATGGAACGGACGGCACTCTCTCCCCCCTCTTCTGCGTAGGACTTTGCTCCCCCATCCTAGGAATGCCTGTGGCGGCAAGTCCGATATGCTGTAGATAACGGAAGGGCATCGAAAGGATCGGACGAATGAGGACGTTTGGCATCACCCGGACCGGCAGCCCCAGAATCTACCTTGTCCTTCTCCATAGCATGTTTTTGATGCTCTATGCGGTCCAATACCAGCTCTACCCGGTGACGCGCGGACAAGGGTGGCTCATCATCGCCCTGGCCACGATCACGCTGCTTCTGCTCACCGTTCCCCGTGGCCAGCTCGTCAACGCCCCGTGCATTGGGTTCCTCACCCTGGGTAACGGAGGAGTACTGTTCATCGCCGCGGTGCTGTATGGCTTCAGCACCGCGTCCTGGATGGCATGCGCGTTGATGCTCCTCCTGGCCATGGCCTCCTACGTCGCATCGCTCCTGCACTTCGGCCTCCTGAGCACCCTTGTGATCGGAGGCTACGGACTCCTGCTTCACCGCGCTGCGCTGCTCGAGACCGATCAGGTGCTCGTTCTTCCGGCTTTGCTGTGTCTGACCTTGGTCTTCCTGAGTCACATCAGCATCGCGCAGGCGGAAATTCAGCGAATTGCCGACACAGGTGAGCAGAGCCGGAAGAAATCGATGAGCGATGCGCTGACCGGACTCCCGAACCGCGCGCACTTCCTGGAAAAGGTCGCGCGTTCGGTCAGCTGCGGTCAGCACAATCGGGAGTTTCACTTCGCCATTTTGTTCGTGGACTTGGATGGGTTCAAGCCCATCAATGACCGCTTGGGACACAAGGCGGGCGACGCCGTGCTGTGCCACACGGCGAAACTGTTTCAGAGTTGTTTGCGAAAAGGCGACCTGGTCGCCCGCTATGGCGGGGACGAATTTACCTTCCTCATCAACAATGTGAAGAGTCACACCGACGCCATCCATGTGGCAGAACGGATTCTGGCGAAGGTTCAAGCCCCCATTAACGTGGGCGAACCGGTTAATGTCGGCGCCAGCATCGGCATTGCCTTGAGCACGAATGTGCATGAACGGGCGGAAGACTTGATCCGCGATGCCGATGGCGCGATGTACGAGGCCAAAGGGAAAGGAAAGAACTGCTACGTTCTCAGTGATCAAGCCTCCAATATTCCGAAAAGTGAAATCAGGGAACGGTGGAAGCGGATCGCACAGTTGCAGTGGTAACCCCCGCCCTCGACATGCAGCTTCTAAGCACTATGCCTAATGAATCGCGGCAGACCGCCGGTTGATCGACTCGAGGATCTCGTCACGGAGCTGTTCGACGGCGGCCTCCTTCGAGATTACTGTCGTCGCGCCGGCAGCAGTCATAGCTTTGCGCGTATCGTCATTGGCATACACCGATAACCCGACGACGACGACGTGGGGATAGACCCGCTTGATCAGCATTGTGGCTTTGATGCCGTCGAGCCGCGGCATATTGATATCCATCACCACCACGGAGGGTTTCAATACTTGGACCGCTTCCAGAGCCTCCTCGCCATTGCAGGCTTCACCCACGACTTCAAAGTTGGGATACGTCGCCAGAATGGACCGGAGCGTTTGCCGGACGTTTTCAACATCGTCCACCAAGAGGACACGGATGACGTCTGGCCGGCCGGGCATGCGATTACGATGCGACGTCTGAGACATTGAAAGCCCCCATCGATCCTACCTGCAACCACCAAGCGCAACAGACGCTCGAGCGTGCGTGGCTCTTCATCCTGTCGGGAATAGAGAAGATGTCAAAGCAGCAAACAGCCTTCCGTAGTGTTATCGAAACCGGTGCGTCCGCCACCTAGGAGGATACCTAAACAGGCAGTGTGGCCGCGCTTGCCTACCCAGATTTGCGAGTCTGCTTTGGCACCTGTACGTTTAGCCTGTAGACAGAAAGCTGACAGACCCTATAACCATGGCTCCCGCTCATAAACTAGGGAGACCCCTAGCCACACCCAGTATAAAGGCTTCGTTCATACAAGTCTCTCGGCAATATACTTGCTCCTACATCTTATGACGGGCTCGCACAAGGATTTTGGAACGCAGACGCGATGCTTCACCATAATAAGGGGCACACCATCGAATTGATCCCTGGTGCGGAAGGCCTCATGTGGGCCTGTCAGTACGTTATCAAGAAATTCAATCAAACCGAAATCGCCGGTTTCCCAGACGGGAACACCTACGCCACGAGGGAGGACGCTGAAGCCGCCGCGCTCATGAAAGCCAAATCTCTGATCGACGAATCTGTGGTGACCAACTTGGGAAGCACTCTTTGATAAACCGCCTAATGACTCACCGAGAAGGGTTGTCCACTGCGGCGACAAGCCTTCCCGTCAACCTGCCCAACAGCTTTGCTCGAATCAGATCGCCACCGCCCCGCCGCATGAGGCGCTGAGCACGACTGCGGTGGCCTTGAAGAGCGCCGTCACTTGTTCGCCCGGTGCCGGCTGAGGACCGTCGGCCGCCTACCGCGTGATCGCCATCGTCAGACGGAACTTGGCCAGAGCTGCGGAGACTTCGAGAAGATCATTCCGATGTTCTGCGTGGCGTCTCGGGACCAGTCACAGATAACAGGCCTTCAGGCTGCGGTCATTGGTCTTGGCGCCTTTTCCGGATACCACCTCCGGCCACAGTTGAAGCATACGTATTGAAGAATCACCACGCCTGTTTGCAGGTCGACCGCCGTTTCCGCTCGAAGACTGCCTTGGCATCGCTGGCAACGTTGGATGTTCGTGGTCCGTTCAGACGGCATAGGTGCTCTCTGTTGAGTTTATAGGTCTTAAGAGAATTGTGATCCAATACCCGGTGACTCCCCTACCAGGAAAAGTTCCTGATGCCCTGATTCACTTCCCTGGTCTGCACTTTTCGCGATCTTGCCGCCTAGGTGTTAAGGTAGAGTGATTCCACAAGGGTATCCCCTAGTCGACTTAGGTTCTTCTCCTCATATGCTGGTAACGATAATCTAGGCTGGAAGAACCTCCTATGCTGGAACGCTTGCTCGGCACCTTTCCGGACGTCATCCAATTGCTGCGCGATGACCACAAGCTGGTGCGGTCATTGTTTGCGCTATACGCTAAGGCCCGCAATGGGGAGAAACCTCAGATCGCACATCGGATCATCCGCGAACTCACCATCCACGCGGCCGTGGAAGAGCGGGTTGTTTATCCGGCCTTTCGCTCGGTCTTCAAGGATCCTCAGGTGATGTATGAGGCGGTCGAGGAACATCACCTCATGCAAGTGTTGCTGGAGAAATTGAATCGGTTCCGGCCGGGGCCTGGGTCGACGACATTTGACGCCAGGTTTCACGTCCTTAGAGATCTCGTCAAGCGTCACGTCGACGAAGAAGAACGCCACATCTTTCCAAAGGCCGAAGCTCATCAGCTTGATTGGAAGACATTGTTTGAAAAAGCGCAGAGGATCAGAAGACAACCGCTGGACAAGCGGCAGAAAAAGACGCGTCACAAGACTCAAGTCCGCGCCGCTTGACGGCGGTCGTGCCTCCTACCTTAATCTCAAGAGGTACATGATGAAACGATGTGCAGTGCCGTTATGCACCTGTCAAATTTCCGAAGGTAAGGAATTTTGCAGTGATGAATGTCGGAACAGTCTGCCTTCAGGCCTCTGTCATTGTCCTCATAAGGAGTGCCGGGGACATTCGTCCACCCTGTCGGGAAGTGAGCCGCAGAAGCGTTAGGGCTGGGCGAAGAGAGCAAACAGGGGCTGAGCCCGCGAATCAGGCCCTGGGTTTGGGGCAGTCTTTGTGAAGCTGTCGGGCCTTGCAAAGCTGGTATCTGCCGTTTTCCGCCCAATAGCGCAACGATTCATAGACGTCGGACCAGGAGTTGAATGATTCGGCGCTGAGTTTTTTCGCCCCGACCCGGCGGTCGACTCCGGCTCTCAGCACGTCTCCGGTTTGCGAGTCGGTCACTTTGGCTTCGATTACCGCTTCACCCTTGAATGCCGGTTTTCCCGTTGCCACGTTCTTGAGCATCGATCCTGCCGCAAGGACATTCATTGGTGCGGGGATCGTCGATACGACATCCAGCATCGGCCATGACTCTTCGAGATGTGTGATGGCCACCTGTGCCCGCAAGGTATCAGGGCCTGGCTTATCGACCATTTCGTAGTCCTTGGAGACTTCCTGGTAAATCAGCGCATAAAAGGTATCGGCCATGAGCTGCGCTTGATGTTGTGAGATGCCGTTCATCTTCGACTGTGGACCTCGGAAGACCAGGACAGGATCGAGCATAAACTTCTTGTAGGTATTGGGCGGGATGGACGCGACACGAGGGTTTCTATAGATGAGCAATGATTCCCCGGCATTCTCATCGCCCTCGATCATCTTGGGATAGAGTTCTTTGAGGAAGCCGAGGCGCTCGACAGTCCTCGCCTGTTTCGTGGCTCCACATGCCGCCGTGGCCGAGAGTCCCGCGATGAGCAGCACAGTGAGCAGCCAAAACCTCATGAGGCCCCAGTGTGAGCAAGCATCTACGGGCAGGATCAATCGCGGCATTCCAATTATTGGACGAAAGACCGGTGCAAGGCCCTTTCAACGCGAGTCAGGCGATGGCAACGCTTTGACCGCGGCTATCGCCTGTTGGATGGCACGCTGCAGATCTTCCACCGACGTATTTTGCTTGAGCAGGCAGGCCTGTGCGCCATTATGCTTCGCCATTTCCAACAAATTGGGATGGGGCAGGTGCGTGAGGACGATCACGGCGATCTGAGGACGATGGCGATCGGGAACCAGCTCGAGCAAGGCATGGAAACCTGATTCCGGCATGTCCAAATCAAGAATGACGCAGTCAACCGGTTTCTCACGGCAAAGATTAAGGCCGGCCGCCACGCTCGACGATTCCAACACGGCGAAATTGGCACCCGACCGCCTCAGCGAATCGGACCAGTATCTGAGGTCATCTTCATTATCATCAATGATCAAGATGGTTGCTGGAACCGTGGTGTGAGGAGGGGAGACTGCTGTGGCCATACACCAATGCCTTTATCACATGTCGGCGACAGTTTCATGAGGCCGCGGACAAACGGAAGGTGGGCATGCTCCACTATCGAGCGCCGATTGTCAAGCCCTTCTACATTCCTCGTCTGTGCATCTCGTCGGCTCAGCCAACGAGGTCGTGTTCCATCCTTGCTTGCAAGTCTTGAATACCTCTGCTACATCTGCTCTTCTCACGCGGTTGGCGTCAAACAGAAGAGGGGTGCTCATGATTCGCTATTTCGCCTTGTCGGTGGTCCTCGTCGGCATCATGGGATGTACCAGCGTCCAGTATAACGAGGTCGACTGCGGAACGCTCCCCAGCGATACGTTCTGGTCGGGGAATATCGCGCTTCAGTGTCAGGAGTATCGCAGACTCCAAGCGGAAACCGCCTACCGGGCCGAAGTGGCGCAG
>DATIGH010000006.1:0-4830 GCA_035454845.1 Nitrospira sp. | reverse complement strand
TGCGCCGGTCTACCATGAAGTGGTCGAGTTCTGTAAGAAGCACGGCGCCTTCGATCCCCGCACCATGGGGAGCGTGCCCAACGTCGGGTTGATGGCGCAAGCGGCCGAAGAATACGGCTCCCACGACAAGACCTTCAAAGCGCCGGGCAATGGCACCATTCGGATCGTTGATGCATCTGGGAAAACGTTGCTCGAGCACAAGGTGGAAGAAGGGGATATCTGGCGCGCCTGCCAGGTGAAGGATGCACCCATCCAGGATTGGATTAAGCTCGCCGTGAGCCGTGCCAAGGCGACCGGCGCTCCCGCCGTGTTCTGGTTGAACAAAGACCGTGCGCACGACGCGGAGTTGATCAAGAAGGTGAATGCGTATCTGCCGAAGCACGACACGACCGGGCTCGAGATCAAGATCATGTCTCCTGCCGAGGCATGCCGCTACTCGCTTGAGCGAATGAAGGAAGGCAAGGACACGATTTCCTGCACGGGGAACGTCCTCCGCGACTATCTCACGGATTTGTTCCCGATTCTCGAAATCGGTACGAGCGCCAAGATGCTATCGATCGTTCCGCTCTTAAATGGCGGCGGCTTGTTCGAAACCGGTGCGGGAGGATCGGCGCCGAAGCACGTGCAGCAGTTCCAGGAAGAAGGCTATTTGCGATGGGATTCCCTGGGTGAATTTCTCGCGCTCGCGGCCTCGCTCGAGCATTTGGCCAAGGTGGGGAACAATCAGGTGGCCAAGATTCTGGCCGATACGCTGGATCAAGCCAACGGAAAGTTCCTCGAGAGCAACAAGTCGCCGGCACGGAAGGTCGGCGAAATCGACAACCGCGGGAGCCATTTCTACCTCGCCTTGTATTGGGCAGAGGCATTGGCGGCGCAGACCACAGATAAGAAGATTGCGGAAAAGTTTGCGAAGATTGCCAAGGATCTTGGTGACAATGTCGCGAAGATCGATCAAGAGTTGCTGGCCGCTCAAGGCAAGCCCCAGGATGTCGGCGGTTACTATCACCCAGATGATGCGAAGGCGAGCAAGGCGATGCGGCCGAGCGCCACGCTGAATAGGATCATCGACGCGATTGCGTAAAAGGGCTCGTGGCGAGAGGGCAGGGGCAAGGGGGAAAGACTCCTCTAGCCCCTCGCCTCGTGCCTCTAGCCAGTAGGGAGTTATGGCTACCGAAACGACCGACAGCCAAAATATCATCGACCAGCCCGAGGTCTTGAAGCCGCGGATGGTGACGATCGAAATTTCCGGCAAGAAGGTAGAGGTGCCGGAAGGGATCACCGTCATCAAGGCCATGTGGTATGCGGGCCAGGAAGTGGTGCGAGGGGTTGGATGTCTTGGCGGCTTCTGCGGCGCCTGTGCCACCTATTACCGCACGAAAGACGATCCAAAGGTCCGAACGTGTTTGGCCTGTCAAACGGCCGTGCAGGATGGCATGTCCTTTACGATGATGCCGCCCTTTCCCGCTCGCAAGGCCACGTACGACATTCAACAGCTCCAGGATCCGAAACAAGACCTCTTCAATCTGTATCCCGAGGCACCGCTCTGCCGCAACTGTAATGCCTGTACGGAAGCCTGCCCACAGAAGATCGATGTGCGCGAAGGTGTCTGGAAGGCTGTGTTCGGCGACTTCAAGAGCGTCTCGGAGATGTTCATGGACTGCGTCATGTGTGGGATGTGCACGCCTGTGTGCATTGCAGACATCGCCCCGAATCTCGTGGCGCTTTACGTGAGCCGCGCCCAAGGTGCGCACTTCACGGAAAAACCTGTAGGATTGGACGCGCGGATCAAGGAAATCGAAGATGGCCGATTCAATGACGAGTGGAAGAAGATTCTCACGATGAATGAGAAGGAATTGGCAGACCACTGTGCAACGGTAAAATAAGTACGATGGGCAAGGGGCGAGAGGCCAGGGGCAAGAGGTATGAGTATGGGGTGATGCCTGTAACGGTAATGCCTCTAGCCCCTCGCCTCGTACCTCTCGCCTGATTCTTATGGACATCCACGCGCTCCAACAAGTCGTTCACAGCACCAGGGACATCCGCCGGAAGCAGACGATTCCCAAATTTTCCTCCGCCGACCGTGATCAGCTGATCCATAAATACCATCCGGATTACCGGGCCAGCGCCTATCGGCCGATTCGTTTCGGCCCTAACAAGGGCGATCGGACGGTGGTGGAGCTGGCGACGCTCCTGGAGGGCGACAGTCCGATCCAGGACGATCTCGATTTGTCTGCCCACTACACGACGGACGTGTTGGTGATCGGTGGCGGCGGTGCGGGCTGTGCGGCTGCTTTGCATGCTCACGGAGCTGGCGCCAAAGTCACGCTGGCGACCAAGTTGCGCCTTGGCGACTCCAATAGCGTCATGGCACAGGGCGGCATGCAGATCTCCGTGGCGCCGGAAGACTCTCCCGTCACACACTTCATCGATACCCTCAAGGGCGGGCATATGCAGAACGACCATGCCCTGCTGAAGGTCATGGTAGAGGATGGGCCAGCGATTGCCAAATGGCTGATCGACCTCGGCGTGCTGTTCGACCGTCAGGCTGACGGGAATCTTCACGTCAAGAAGGGCGGCGGCAGTTCAAAACCCCGGCTGTTGACCTGTTCCGACTATACGGGCCTCGAGATCATGCGCGTCCTCAAGGACGAAGTGATCAATCAAAAAATTCAGTTGCTCGAATTCTGCGCGGCTGTGGAACTGTTGAGTGACGACAATGGACAGTGCTCGGGGGCCGTTTTCAAAGACCTGGACAATCAGCGTCATGTCGTTGTGGCGGCAAAATCAGTCATCCTAGCCACCGGCGGCATCGGCCGGCTGCATATTCAGGGGTTCCCCACCAGCAATCATTATGGCGCGACGGGAGATGGACTTTGCCTCTCATACCGCATGGGCGCGAAACTGGCCCACGTCGACACGTTTCAATATCACCCCTCTGGTGCCGTGTATCCCGAACAGCTCATCGGCGCCTTGGTCACAGAAGGGATCCGCTCAGAGGGTGGTCATCTGGTGAACGCCAAGGGTGAGCGCTTCGTGAATGAGCTCGATACCCGCGACGTGGTCTCTTCTTCCATCATTCGGGAATGTGAAGAAGGACGAGGCATACGCACGATGTCGGGACGAGTCGGCGTTTGGCTGGATACGCCGTTGTTGGACGTCGAACATGGACCTGGAACGGTTGAGAAGCATTTTCCCGCCATGATGCTTCAGTTCGAGCGTTTCGGCATCGACATCAGCAAAGACCCCGTCCTGATTTATCCGACGCTGCACTACCAGAACGGCGGCGTGAAGATCGACACGAGCGCGGAAAGCGACGTTAAGAATCTGTTTGTCGCCGGCGAAGCCTCCGGAGGCCTCCATGGCCGCAACCGGTTGATGGGAAATTCGCTGCTCGATCTCATGGTGTACGGGAAGCGGTCTGGACTGACAGCGGCCGCAAGAGCGGCGTCGATGAAGCAGGGCGCCTTGACGCTGAAACATTTGCAACGTTTCCGAGCGGAAGCCAGGAAGCACGGAAATCCCAGTGGCGTCATTTCCCCCATGATCCTTCCGGCGTATACGAGAAAGGTTGGCTAGAGGCGCGAGGCGAGGGGAGAGAGGGTTTTGACTTCACCTCTGGCCCCTTGCCCCTTACCTCTTGCCTGCGGCAAAGGAGCCACATGAACGTCCATGAATTTCAAGCGAAGTCGTTGTTTGCCCAGTTCGGTGTTCCCGTCCCGCGAGGCAAGGAAATTACGTCTCCAGAGGCAGCCACGGCCTGGGCCAACGAATTGAATACGCCCGTGTTTGTCGTCAAAGCGCAGATTCATGCCGGCGGTCGGGGAAAAGCCGGTGGCGTGAAGATCACCAAGGACAAAGCGGCGTGCGCCGGTCTCGCCAAGGAATTGATCGGGAAAACCCTGGTCACGCATCAGACCGGTCCAAAGGGCAGGAAGGTCCATCGCCTCTTGATGGAAGAAGGCGCGAACATCGCCAAAGAGTTGTATCTCTCCATTCTCGTTGATCGCGACACAGGCTGGCCGACATTTATCGCGAGCACAGAAGGCGGAATGGAAATTGAAGAGGTCGCGGAAAAGACACCGGATAAAATCATCAAGGAAGCCATTGATCCCGCCGTGGGGTTCCAGGGGCACAACGGCCGCAATATCGCATTCGCCTTGGGTCTGCAACAAATCGAGCCGGCCGTCATCAATCCCTTCGTCCAAATGCTGAGCAACTTGTATCGTCTTTTTATGGAGAAAAACGCGGCCCTCGTCGAGATCAATCCTTTGATCATCACGAAAGAAAAGACAATGATCGCCTTGGACGGCAAAGTCTCGTTCGACGACAACGGTCTCTTCAAGCACGAAGACGTGCAGAAGATGCGCGATCTGAACGAGGAAGAGCCGTTGGAAATCGAAGCGACGGCGAACAATCTCAACTACGTGAAACTGGACGGGAACATCGGCTGCATGGTGAACGGGGCAGGCCTTGCGATGGCCACCATGGACGTGATCAAGCTGGCCGGAAGCGAACCAGCGAACTTTTTGGATGTCGGCGGCGGTGCCACTAAGGAAACGGTGGCGGCCGGGTTCCGGATTCTCCTCAAGGACCCGAATGTCAAAGGCATCTTCATCAACATCTTCGGCGGCATTGTGCGATGCGAGCGCATTGCACATGGCGTCATCGAGGCGGCAAAGGAAGTGAAAATCACCGTACCGTTGGTCGTGCGGCTGCAGGGCACAAATGCCGAAGAGGGGCGCAAGCTGCTGGCGCAATCCGGCCTGAAGCTCGAGGTGGCCGACGACTTGTGGGAAGCGGCACAAAAAATAGTGAAGTTGACGGGGAAGG
>DATIGH010000005.1:0-10798 GCA_035454845.1 Nitrospira sp. | reverse complement strand
GCTTCTTCCTCGGGACTGACACGCAACCCAATGGCGCCGTCCACGAGTTTCAGAATCGCGTAGCTGCCGAGAAAAGAAAATGCGGCGGTGGCCACCACAGCAAAAAGCTGCATTGCCGGATGCCCGTTCGTCGCGAACACTCCGACGCCCAGCATGCCGAGCACGCCGCCGACGCCATGCGTTCCCATCACGTCGAGGGTGTCATCATAGCCGATCTTCCCCTTCCAAACAATTGCCATATAGGAGCAGATTCCAGCGGCCAATCCCAACGCCACCGCGGCCAGCGGGCTGAAAAAGCCCGCTCCGGCCGTCGATGTAGCCAAGCCGGCCACCGCTCCGCTCGCAATGCCGAGCACCGTGGGCTTGCCCCGGTGTTTCCACTCGGCGACCATCCAGGCCAGCGCGGCGCAAACCGCTGTGAGATGGGTCACGGTCACCGCACTGACGGCAATCGCGTTCGCACCGCGGGCGCTCCCTCCGTTGAATCCAAACCAACCCAGCCACAGCAAACCCGCACCCAACAGAACAAACGGCAAATTGTGCGGCGCCATGTAATCCGTGCGCCAGCCGCGGCGCTTGCCAACGGCCATCGCGCAGGCCAATGCGCTGAACCCTGCATTGATATGGACCACCGCGCCTCCGGCAAAATCAATCGCGCCGATCCTCGCGAGCCAGCCGTTTCCCCACATCCAATGCGCGATGGGCGTGTACACGAACACGGACCACAACCCCGTAAAGAGCAGCAGCGCGCCAAACTTGATGCGTTCGGCGAAGGCGCCGGCAATGAGGGCTGGAGTAAATGCGGCGAACATGAGCTGAAACAGCATGAATGCCTGGAGCGGAACAGTCGGCGCGTACACCGCGTGCGGCGCGGATCCAATGTCCATGAGCAGCGCCCAATCCAATCCTCCAATCACGCCTCCTCGATCAGGACCGAACGACAGCGTAAACCCGCACAATAGCCATACCAGGCTTACGACGGAGAGAATGGCGAATGACTGCACCATCGTGCTGATGACATTTTTGCTGCGGACCAGCCCGCCATAGTAAAACGCCAACCCGGGCACGATCATGCCGATAACCAATGCCGATGCTGCCAGCATCCAGGCCACATCACCGCTGTCGATCACCGGCTCTGTCTGCCCGGCCCATACCGGCGATGCGCAGACGACCCACCAGCCCACAATTAGGCTCACTCGATGCCTCTCACGCATGCTGCCTCCTCTCGTTTCGCGAGCTACAGGCCTCGGTACTTGTTCGTGATCGGCATCCGGCGGTCTTTTCCAAGACCACGATGGGTAATCTTGATGCCAACCGGCGCCTGGCGACGTTTGTATTCACTCCGATCCACCAGCGCCACCACGCGCAGCACGGTCTTTCGATCAAACCCCATTTCAGCCATCTCCTCCACGGATCGATCGTCTTCGACATAGGCTTTGAGGATGGGATCCAAGATCGCATACGGCGGAAGGGTGTCTTCGTCCTTCTGATCGGGGCGCAACTCGGCCGTCGGCGCCCGGTCGATGATACGTTTCGGGATGACGGCACGTTCCCTGCTATTGCGGCGCTTCGCCAATTCATAAACCATTGTCTTCGGCACGTCCTTGATCACCGCAAACCCACCGGCCATGTCGCCATAGAGCGTGGCATAGCCCACGCTCATTTCACTTTTGTTGCCGGTCGTGAGCACGAGATGGCCGAATTTGTTCGAGAGGGCCATTAACATGTTGCCGCGGATGCGGGCCTGTAGATTTTCCTCTGTCTCGTCTGATTTTGTGCCTTCGAACAAATTTTTCAACGTCTTGAGGTAGGACTTGAAAGCAGCGCTAATAGGCAACGTCTTCAGCTGAATGCCAAGACGGCGCGCCAACTCGTTCGTATCCTCACGACTCTCCGGAGACGTATAGGGCGACGGCATGAACACGCCAAGCACGTTATCCGGGCCAAGCGCGTCAGCGGCGATCACGGCCGTCAGCGCCGAATCAATGCCGCCGCTGAGACCGATCACCACGTGCTTAAATCCGTTCTTCCTCACGTAATCGCGAACCCCCAACGTCAGGGCGCGATAGACTTCATCTAAGGGATCAGCCAGTACCTCCAAGGAGGAAACCAGACGCGTACGTTTACCGTGAGAGGGAGTCTTCACGACGAGCCGGTCGACAACTGCGCCGGGTTTCCCAACGAATCCGCGCGTTCGTCCCTCCCCCACCCTAGCCCTCGCAACCGACTCGACGTTGAGATCGACGATGAGTAGGTCCTCTTCGAATCCCTTCGCCCTGGCGATGATCTCGCCAGTGTGATCGATGACGACGCTGTGGCCGTCAAAGACCAGTTCGTCTTGTCCACCAACCGTGTTGATATAGGCGACGATCACCCGATTGTCCCGCGCCCGGGTCGCGAGCATCTCTTCCCGTGACCGACTTTTTCCGAGGTGAAACGGCGAGGCATTGATGTTGACGATGACTTCAGCACCGGCAGCCGCCTGACCTCTGGTCGGACCTTCAGGCACCCAAATGTCTTCGCAGATATTCACACCGACAATCGTGCCGTTGATGGTAATGAGCGGAAGTCGGCGTCCGGGGTGAAAATAGCGACTTTCATCGAAAACCCCGTAATTCGGCAAGTGACACTTCGCATAGGTCAACGCAAGACGCTGGTCGGCAATGACGGCTGCGGCGTTATACAGTTCATGCCGTCCGGCTGGCAAGACCGAGGCAGTTTCTTGCTTGGGATCCGAGAGGCCGCCTTGTCCCACATACCCGACAACCGCCACGCTCCCTCGGCACGCCCGAACGACCTCATTGAGTGCACGACGATTGTCGGTGACAAATTGAGGCTTCAACAGCAAATCTTCCGGGGGGTACCCCGTGATCGTGAGTTCGGGAAATGCCACGAGATCGGGCTTCGCCTTTTTCGCCTGACGCAACCAGCTGAGGATTCGGCGCACGTTGCCGTCCAAATCGCCGAGGGTGGGATTCATCTGGACCATGGCAATTCGGAAGGTACGCATTCTCCAACCCATGTAGATTGGATGGTGCTCAAACAGGCGCCATCACACCCGCCCAACGCTCGGCGCGAGACGCGCCGTTTCCCAATTAAGGCCGCAGGGAGCGAGGTCACGAGGAGGTACATACCAAGCTTCGCTTGAGCCGCTCGCTTCGATCAAATGCGAGCGGATAGGTATTTTGCCTCCAGTAGACAACTCGTACGTCGAGCGGCCAAACCGACTGAGAACGAAGCTGGACGATTGTTTCAGCACCATCCCATAAAAAAACGTCCTCAACCCCGAAGGCCGGGATCGAGGACGTCGTTGTCCGTCATCAGTTGCCGTGTAATCTGGAGACTCCATTGTCTCCGAGCGGCGGGAGAATAGCACCCGCTTCAGTAGGTGTCAAACGTGATCTCCGTGTAGCCGATGTCCCGTCACCATCAATACTTCCTCAAGATCGCGGGCGGCAACTGCCAAAGGGCCTGGCGAACCGCGGTCCACAGCTCCATCAAGATGTGAGTCATGATGGGTGCCGAGCGCGCGACGAGCTTGACCACCAGACCAGGAACCGACGGCTGGGAGACGCCACCGAGCACGCCATGGTCACCCTGCGTTTCCAGGGCCTCCCATAAGGCAGCTTCAAGGGAGGTCCAACGGGTCGCCGAAACGGCATCCCCGACAATGAAAAGCGAACCAATATAGTCCCATGCTTCTACCGTCCCGACTCCGCCCGTCCTCGCGTCCGGCACAAGGGCATAATGTTCCCCCACGACGGCTTGTGACGGCAGCGCAATCTGAATGTCATTGTCGAGCGATGCGAACTGCCACCGCTCCCCGTGGGCAATGCGCCCTGAGGCGACAGCATCCCATAGCACCAGCGTCGCGCCGGCGCCCAGACTCACGTCGATGCTCTGCCGGAACCGAGAACCGGCGAAGGGAATCGCATGCTCCGGCATCCACTCTAGGATACCTTCCTCTGCGACCGTGATGGCAACCTCTTGAACGGCCTCCTGGGACAGTGATCGATATACGCGAGTTGCGGAGGGGGTGGAAATCAAGGCATGGGCCCCCGGTCCGATCGAGAGATCGATCGAGAGATGGTCGCCACCGACGAGGCCGCCCGAGGGATTCACTAAAAGGGTATAGGCACTCCCGGAGTCATCCAGATAGACCGGCGGCAGTAGATGCCACGGGGTCTGACATCGCGTGCGTCCAAACACCGTGCGACTGCCTTGACGCACATACTCCAACGACAGGGTCCCGACCCGGCCGACGGCCGCAGTTTGAGCGTCGCTGCGGCCCCTCAAGACAGGGATCAGGGGCGAAGCACGAACGCTACCGGTGCTGCGCATGTTGATGGATGCGGGGTTCAACCCACTGCACGACGCGGTCCAACCCCTCTCCGGTCATGAGATTCGTAAAGAGAAACGGCCGGTCACCCCGCATGCGGCGACTGTCGCGGTCCATGACGGAGAGATCGGCACCGACGTAAGGAGCCAGATCGATCTTATTGATGATCAGCAGGTCAGATCTGGTAATCCCCGGCCCGCCTTTCCGTGGGATCTTGTCCCCTTCTGCGACATCGATCACATACATCGTGTAATCGACCAGTTCAGGACTGAAAGTCGCGGCCAGATTGTCTCCACCGCTTTCAACGAACATCAGATCGACGTCGGGATGCCTCCTCAGCAGTTCATCGAGCGCCTCCTGATTGTGAGAGGCATCTTCCCGGATCGCCGTGTGGGGGCAGCCACCGGTTTCCACGCCGAGGATGCGATCGTCCGGCAATGCTCCTCTCCTCGTCAGGAATTCGGCATCTTCCTTGGTAAAAATGTCGTTGGTCACCACCGCCAGGCTGTAACGATCCCGCAGCCTTCGGCAGAGCCCTTCCACTAATGCCGTCTTGCCGGATCCCACCGGCCCGCCGATCCCGATGACCGGCACGTGCTCGGAGCGGACTCTCGTCACGCGGCCGCCTCCACAATGATGTTCATCGGCTCGATGCATACAACCTTACAGAGCTGACAGCTGTCAGCTGATAGCCATCAGCTTATGACCTGAACAACCGTGACTCCAGGCGGGCGTGCCGCATGGCATAGATGTCCTGAATCGGGGACCAAGAAGCCAAGCCGGCCTGTGGTTTGACGCGAAGGCTCAATTGAGCGATCAACGGCGCCCATTCCGCCAGGAGTTGCTGCCCTTGCTGTTGGCCGACCGGCAGCAGCTTCATCGCCGCGGAGACCATGCCTTGTGCCGTCTGATAGAGAAAGGCGGCGACGGTATCCTGCCTGGACCAGCCGCATGCCGCCAGCGTCAAACCGATGGCAACGGGCACATGTCCGGGCGTTCGTTCCTCCTCGACCGCGTTACGATAGTCGAGCAACGGTCGTTCGTCATGAAGTTGATCGACTGCGGCTTTCATCACCTGTCGTCCCATTTGCCGGCTGGCCCGTCGTGAGTCGCGGCTGAGTTTCAAGGCGTCGAGGGCGCGATCCACCGTCAGTGCGGACTCCAGCTTGCCGGTTGATGCGGCCTGATGCGCCACGGCAACGGCGATCGCCTCACGCTTGCCTATGCCGTGAAGCAACCAGTCTTGGACAAAGCGCCTGAGCTCCTTCCCGTCACGCACGGCCCCATCTTTGACGGCCGCTTCCAATCCCGAGGAAAACGCGAACCCTCCCGATGGAAAAAAACTGTCGACGAAGCGCAGACCGTTGACTAAGGCCAAGGTGTTCATCGTATTCAGCTGGGACACGACCATGCTGATAGGCTAACACCGCGCGTAGCGGCTCACAAGTAGCCTGCTGACAAGCTGACACGCCGAGAACTGCAAAGGGAATAGCTAAACAGCTAACACTGTCAGTCTGTACCCCGTCAGCTTCTGCCCTGTCAGCCTTCTTCTTGTCAGCGTGTGCGCTTGTCAGCTTAGAAAAGGAAATACCGTTGTGCCATCGGCAGCACAACAATCGGCTCACAGGTGAGGGTGATACCGTCAGCCGTGACCACATAGGTTTCAGGATCGACTTCGATCTTGGGCAAGGCATCGTTCAATTTGAGGTCACGTTTCTTGACGGAGCGGCAATTGCTGACCGCTACCATGCGCCGCTCGAGCTTGAGCTTCTTCGGAACCTCCCGCTCCAGGGCGGCGTTTGAAACGAACGTCAGGCTGGTGCTGGCGATCGCCCGTCCAAAGGCGCCGAACATCGGCCGGCTGATGATGGGTTCCGGTGTGGGGATCGACGCATTGGGATCGCCCATCTGCGCCTGCGCAATAAAACCGCTCTTCAACACCATCTCCGGCTTGATGCCGAAGAAGGCTGGTTTCCAGATGACGAGATCGGCGACTTTTCCAACCTCAACCGAGCCGACTTCATGGGCGACGCCATGCGCCAGCGCCGGGTTAATCGTATACTTCGCCACATAGCGCTTGGCGCGGAAATTATCGTGCTGCGCTTTGCCGGAGTCAATGCCGCGCTCCGTGAGATGGCCACGCTGCAGCTTCATCTTATGTGCCGTCTGCCAGGTCCGGATGATGACTTCCCCGATCCTGCCCATCGCTTGGGAATCAGAAGACATCATGCTGATGGCACCCATGTCGTGAAGCAGATCCTCCGCGGCAATGGTCTCCCGTCTGATGCGAGACTCGGCAAAGGCGACGTCCTCGGGGACGCGCTTATTCAAGTGATGACAGACCATCAACATGTCCAAATGCTCGTCCATCGTATTGACGGTAAAGGGCATCGTCGGATTGGTGGAGGAAGGCAAGACGTTTGGCTCTCCGCAGACTTTGATGATGTCCGGAGCGTGGCCGCCACCGGCTCCTTCGGTGTGGAATGAGTGGATGGTTCGTCCCTTGAAAGCCTTGATGGTATCTTCTACGAATCCCGCTTCGTTCAAGGTGTCCGAATGAATGGCCACTTGCACATCATATCGATCTGCGACGCTGAGGCAGGTATCGATCGTCGCCGGCGTCGTCCCCCAGTCTTCGTGAAGCTTTAGTCCGATGGCACCGGCCGCGATCTGCTCGTTCAGCGCTTCGGCCTGCGACGCGTTGCCTTTCCCAAGGAACCCGAGGTTCATCGGGATCTGTTCCGCAGCTTCCAGCATCCGATGGATATTCCAGGGACCAGGCGTGCAGGTCGTGGCATTCGTGCCCGTGGCTGGTCCAGTGCCGCCACCGATCATCGTCGTAATTCCCGCAGACAATGCTTCCCAGCACTGCTGAGGGCAAATGAAATGAATGTGGGTCTCGACACCACCGGCGGTCACGATACAGCCTTCGGCCGAGATGGCTTCAGTGCCTGCACCGCACGCCATGCCCGACGACACATTCGGCATCGTATCGGGATTGCCGGCTTTACCGATGCCGACGATGCGTCCGTCCTTGATGCCGATGTCGGCCTTAACGATACCCCAGTAATCCAGAATGAGGGCATTGGTAATGACGGTGTCGAGGGCGCCCTCCGCATTGGTCGCTCGGGCAGATTGTCCCATCCCGTCACGTAGGACTTTGCCTCCGCCGAAGACTGCCTCGTCGCCGTAGGATGTGAGATCCTTTTCGATTTCAATCAGCAATTCAGTATCCGCCAGGCGCACGCGATCGCCGGTGGTGGGACCGAACAAATCGGCATATTGTTTTCGAGGAATCTTCACCACATTCACCGTGAATTGTGAAGCGTGAAGCGGTCATTGCTCTTGGTTAACGTTTAACGTTTAACGATGAATCCTCTTTCGGCCGCACGCGCCAGCGCCTGGGCTTTGACCTGCGCATCGTCCAGAGCGCCATTGGTCAAGCCGTTGATCCCGTACACGACTCGGTTGCCGGCCAACGCCACCAAGGTCACACGTTTTTCTTCCCCCGGCTCAAAACGCGCCGCCGTCCCCGCGGGTATGGAGAGCCTGAAGCCGAAGGCCTGTTCGCGGTCAAACACGAGCCCGCGGTTCACTTCGAAGAAATGGCAGTGCGACCCCACCTGAATTGGCCGGTCGGCACTATTCTTCACAGTCAGGTCCTTGGTGTGTCGATCCTTCAAGACATCGATGTCGCCGGTGGCGAAGAGAATTTCTCCGGGGATCACGGGCTTCGCCAGTTCCGCTTTGATTGTTGCGGCCAGCGAGCTTCCCCTGGCCCTCAAGGTCTTCCTCCCCGCGGCTCGCTTCTCTGCTTTGGGCATGGCGGTCCTCGTGCTCGGCAATGAATGAGATCGATGCACTACCGGATGGGATTGTGCACGGTCACAAGCTTGGTGCCGTCCGGAAAGGTCCCTTCCACCATAATTTCATGAATCATCTCGGGCACGCCCGGCATCACGTCCTTGTGAGACAGCAAAGTGGTTCCATACGTCATCAACTCGGACACCGACTTGCCATCCCGGATGCCTTCGAGCACCGCCGCCGTAAGGTAAGCGACAGCCTCGGGATGATTGAGCTTCAGACCACGTTTCATGCGGTCGGCCGCAAGCTGTCCGGCTGTGTAGATCAATAGCTTCTCCTGCTCTCGTGGCGTTAAATGCATACTCCTCTCTCGTAGTGAAGCGACGGTTTTACCTAGGTAGCGCCTCGAAAACGCTTTCGGGAAGCCGGATGCTAGTCTACGATTCGCCGCCTGTCAAGCCGCGCTTCACGAGAGACTTTAACGGAACCTGTATGGCGCGCGGCGCGGTGTCCGCAGTCGCGTTCTGACGTACATGAAGCCGGTCGCAACTAAAGTGAATTTACATATGATCCGGAGCTTGTTGAAGACGGGGAAGAAGCACGGAGGCTTCTTATTTTTTGTTCTGTTTTGTGAATTTCGTTCCTTCCAGCGACAGGTTATACATCAACCCCTTCTGACCTAAGACGAAAGCGACGATCGGGTCTTTGAGGTTGTTGGTGTCGATGGTCCCACCAGCTCCCAAGGTCACCAGGGAGACGGAGCCGTCGACCCCCGCCTTCCAGCCTTCGCTGTCCCGGAATCGCTTCAGAGCTCCCTCATCAAGAAAGACGAGATAGACAGTCTTGATTTCGCCTCCAAGTTGAAATCCAAAAGACCCCTGCAACATGCTGTAAAATTCTACCGTCTTTCCGCCAATCCGGAGTGCCCCCTCTCCATACTCTCCTCCGAAGCCCGCGCCTCCCTTGAGCACTCTTGGGAAGACCAGGATGCCTTTGCTGCTCTCCATGAAAGTCTTGCCGCCTTTGACTTCTTCTTCAAATTTTACGATCGCCTCGTCGACACCGGCGTCAATGACCTTCGCCGAAGCCGCCGATGCTGGGCTGGACAGCCAGAGAATTCCTAAAGCCGTCGTTCCGGTAAGCGCGACTGCCAAACACATTCCATGAATGCAAACTCTCAGTTGTCGCACCATAAAGTCCTCCTTCGCTTGCGAATCGGCGCCGGGCCAGGCGACTCGATGATTGAGGTTGCTGATTTGGGAGGAAGAACTCTATGTGAAATTTCGAGGGCTCGATACTGTCAAAAGTAACAGGAGACGCCAGGAGGGCATGACTCCAAACCTACAAGTGCTGATGGGAGCAACAGATTTCTGAGACGGACTAACTATTGGAAGGCGTCGTTGAGCAGGTTGGCAAGTCGAGCCCCGGCGAGCGCAATGCGCTGAGCTGCGAGTTGCTGCGCCGCCGCCTGATAGCGGTCATTCACTTCATACGGACCAATACCTACCCCAATGGGTGAAACATACACATGCGTTTGCGCGGCGGCGAAGCTTTCCTGAATCCAGACGGCTTCGTCGATGATCGAAGCAACCTGGGGATCGGCCGCCTGGAGCTGCTTGGCTTTCTCGATGGCGGTTGCAGGATCTGTACTCGCTCCCAAGACATGATCCCAGAAGGCGTGCAGTCTTTCCTGTGTCTGACAGGGATCACTGCATATGAGGACGCCGTTACCTCCGGCATCCCCCTCGGGATGTTCTCTGTCAAAGCGAGAAGTCGCGTGGAGGGGCTGGTGAACATCGGCCACGAGATGTATGAGCCATACGAGGTCGTAGGATTTGAGAGCGTCGGAGCTTGTGGCGGATTTGATCGTTTCCCGGAACAACGCGATCTGCGTTTTTGCGTTGGGCGTCGGCGGATTGGCGAGGGCGGTGTTGTCAGGCGAAAATGGGAGATCAACGAAATGCCAATACTTGTGCATGAGTCTATCGGCATAGCCAATGTTCAGAGCGGCATTCGGCTCAGAAGGACGGTTCCCGCTCTGACTGCCATCCTGTTTGTATGCCGGATCAAGTTTGATGTCATCGGCCCATCGAGAGGCGCGAAGAAATGCGACCCGCGGTCTTTCGTGCTCTGGCACGTCAGCCACCCAAGTCGAATACAGCGGGTTGATTCTGAGCAGGTTAACGACTTTTCGTTGAACCTCTGGGGTAAGCCGCTCATAAGCGATAGCAGCTACCATCATATGCCCGAGATCGTCCCACGCCGCCGCATATGTGATAGGACCCAGAAAGGCGAGCGTGATGAAGAGAAGCGTTTTCATTTACCCTTTTTTCTTCCCTCAGAGGCGGGCATGATGATGTCTCGAAAGTTTTAGGGCGGGTGCGAGGATGGCCGGGCTGATCGACGGCAGGACCCGCACTCTCTACACCGTCAAATGCTGTCTCACCATCTCGGCGCTCAACTCATCACTCTTGCCCGCCGCCACCACAGCCCCTTTCGCCATCACCACATACGTCTCGGCCAACCGCGCGGCAAAGTGGAGCCCTTGCTCGACGAGCAAGATTGCGAATCGTCGTGATCGCTTGAAGCCGAGAATGACGTCTTCGATTTGGTCGACGATCGACGGTTGGATCCCTTCCGTCGGCTCATCCAATA
>DATIGH010000004.1:0-8106 GCA_035454845.1 Nitrospira sp. | reverse complement strand
TTATCGGGTTGATCCGATGCCTGCGCCTGAGGTGCACACCACAGCGCCAGACCGACGAGTGCAAGACATGCACCACTCGTGCTGATGACTTTCATGGAACTTCCTCCAGTATTGGTTGAGTTGTGGATGATCCCTCCTCGTTCTTTCCCACCTACAGCCCGCTGATAGTCCCGATCCTGAAATTTAACAGTCGTGAAAATTCCTCGTTCGTCGCGCTGCGGATCAACAACCCAAGGCCGCTCGCGGCCAGCGTCGCGGCACTCACGGTACGCTGGTTCAAACCGTAGAGCAGTGCCGCCGTGCCCATGATCGCAGCAGCCATACGGGCCGTTGGTGACCAGTGCGATTGCATGAGTGCGTAGCGCGGGCCTGGCTTCCCCTCCATCGGCCCTTGAAGCGCCGGCACATCCGCAGGCGATGCGTGCGGCTCAAGGCGATTGAAGATCTGTTTTACACCCGGAATTTTTGCAATCGCGCCACAAATGCCGTCGATTTCGTCCTGCAGCACCGGTCCGCTGATGGTGGCCGTGCCGTCCGTCACGTGTACGTCGATCGCTGACGGGTGGCGCGAGAACATGCCGAGCTTGGAACGGATACGTTCGGCCAGCACGTGATCGGGTACGGGCGGCTCTGGTTGCACCCAGGATTTGACCGCAGCGCCCATTCCTTGTGCACGATTCCGCACACCCCGGGAGGTGCTGCCGGCAAACTCCCGCGTCTTTCTCGACCAACGGACACTTTTGTCGCGCATGAGCGCGCGCCGCCGCCGTCCTCGATCCGGATCCAAAAAATACATCAGTCCGGCTCCAAGGCCCGCGCCTCCGACTATAGACCATGTGTGATTCATGTGTTCCTCCTTCTAAATGCTCCTTCCCAGCTTGCCCGTAGGTCCTGCCACTGCGTTCGTGTTAGCGATGGCGAGACGATCAGCCATCTCGCTCGTTCTCTGAGGATGGCGGGCGGTGTCTGTTTGCGACTTGCTGTAGGCTCGGATCAAATGCTCCTGCCAAGCTCGCTCGTTCCTCTTCGGGGCGGAGCTGGATTGATCTCCTACTGCGCGCTTGGACGAGCACCGCCTTTCTAAAAATACGATGGATCTGGTGTGCGCGTTCGGCGAGCAAAGGAGATCAACCAGCCCGTACGCCCCTTCTCTTATGCCGCCGACCGCTTGTCCACGTAATGGGCTTCCGGCGGCAGCGGCTGGACGACTGTGGCCTGCGGCCCCTTTTCGCCCGGTTCGATGTTCAGGCTCACCGACATACCGTCCATCTGCTCAAAGTTTGTGTCCCGCAGCGCATTTCTGTGAAAGTAGACCTCCGTCCCGTCCTCCGTCGCAATAAACCCATAGCCTTCGGCCGGAAAGAGTTTGGTGACGACCCCCCGCTCCGGAGGCGCATTTATGTCGATGGAGTGGGAGGCGCGCTTTTCCCGGATCCGCTCCAGCTCGATCCGCAGGGCGTCGAACGTGTCGTGGATGGCTTCTTCGAACGTCGCCTGTTGCTTGCCGGCCGTGATCGTGTGGCCGGGAATTTGAACGACCAGCAATACACTGTGGGACTCGTCGGGCTTCCGGTGTTCATGTTTTGTCAGCGTGGCGCGGACATGCATGATGTCATGCCCTGGATGGAGATCGGCCACCCGCGCTTCGATCTCCTCTCGCCATTCAGGTTTGACGTCGGTTTGACGGCCTTCGATTTGTAAGTCCATGCTCTCCTAATGCTCCTTCCAAGTTCGCTCGTTCTCTCTGGGCTGGATTGATCTTGTTCGATCCGGAGCCAGTCTTATTGATCTTGTCGACGGGAAAGACTCTTTGCTTTTTTATGTGCGCGTTCGGCGAGCAACGCGGAGGCAACCAGCCCCTATTAACGCACCGGCCTCGGGACGAAGAGAACTAGCGCCATCCCTGGCGTGGGTCGTGACAGCCCTAGACGAAGAGCAGGAAGGCAGAGAAGGATGTTGCGGAGAGTGATGGAGGAGAAAACCGAATGCCGAGCGTCAGCAAGACTCCATCGTCGCATACGCGTACGAAGCCTTCGCCGACGCCCCAGGAACCAACGCACCACTAGCCAATCTTGATCTCGACCGCTTTCTGTTTCGCCTTCACGGATTTCGGGAGATGCACCTGGAGCACGCCGTCCTTGAAATCGGCGGTCACGTTACGCCCATCCGCATCCTCCGAAAGGGAGAACCTGCGCACGAAGCTCCCGTAGGCGCGTTCGATCCGGTGATATCTTCTGCCCTTTTCTTCCTTCTCGAATTTCCGTTCGCCGGAAATCGCCAGGACGTCGTTTTCCACCGTGAGCCGCACGTCCTCTTTCTTTATGTCCGGCAACTCGGCTTTGATGAGGTATTCCTTCTCATCCTCCGTGATGTCCACCAGCGGCGACCACTGGGCGACCGTAAGGGCCTCCTTTCTCCCGCTTCCCGTTGCCTCCCGGTTCGCAAGCAGCGTCGCCAACCGGCTTTCCAAATCATCTCCATCTTTGAAAGGATTCCATCGAGTTCTGCTCGTCGTAGGGTCCCACCCTAACAATGTATTCATGGCCTCATCTCCTTTGGTGATCGACATGGAATTCCCACTCGATCAATGCATCATGTGATTACCTGCCGGCTGTGCCGGCCAGTTGTTCCTCCGCCTTCAACCAGTCCTCCAAGTCCCGGCCTTCCTGCCGACCCCGTTGTTCATACAGCTCGTAGGCCCGCCGGGCAATGCACTCGTAATCCCATCCGGCCTTCGATATCTGAAAAGGCGGACCGGACTGTTCATCCTCCTGGCTGCCCCCGGACGTGGCGGCCGACACACCCGGCGTTCTTGGGTTCGAACCATTTTCCCTGATCATCGTGCACCTCCTCACGCTGCCGTGTGGTTCATGGTGGCATTGAGTCGATCAGCGTTCACTCATCCTTCTCCGCAGCCTCCCGTCACGCAATCCGAGTGGTGCGTCCCTTGAACATATACATCGCAACCAACACGATCCCGATCAACGACAGCACCAACGGCACCTCGACTGCTACCGAGGACACTCCGCTGAAATTCAGGACGCCGGCGATCAGACCGACCGTCAGAAAGACCAGTGCATAGTAAAGCATGGTTCACTCCTCTCTATGGAATGCGAGCGTGAATCGAACAGCCTCTGACGCAGTGACCGGAGCCTTAGCCGCCTCCATCAGCGGATCAGAACACCGGACAGGCAAACCAGTCAGGGCACCCGGTGTGCAAAGACGGCGGAGACTGGGGAATCGGTCTCGCTGGGAAGCAGTAGGAAGCGGGAGGATAAGACAGTCAACGGAGCTTACACGTCATTGCAACCCTGGGCGCAATGGGCCAGGGAGTCAAGCGATATAATGAGGAGATTGGCGACCCGCGGAATCATTGAACTCTCCTATGCCGAGTTACCCTTTATAGCGCTTGACTCCTGTGTCTATAGCGCTTAGCGTGAACCTATGACGTATTGAGCCACGCCGACTGTCCTATCCCTCGCGCCTCCCTTTCCTTTCTGCGCGACTGATTTCCTGGTCTCCGCCGCTTCTACGCCGAATGCCTCTCAGGATGCGTGCACTGCTTTCGCATGTGCCTCGGCACGCGAGTCGATCGAGGGTGTCGCAGATGGATTTTTTTCGTCACATGGCTCCGGAGCTCTGGCTGGCATTCTTCTTGGTGTGCATGTCAGGAGCGCTCGTGGTGGCGGCATACCTGTCGCGGTAAAGACATTCGTACAATTGCCATCCCAATGGCACAATCGGACTTCTAAAGGAGACAACATGAGCAAGGAACGCATCGCCATATCGCCGGATCTGTACGACATCATGCCATTGGACTATCAAGACCTCGTCAACCATGCCACCTATGGCAAGGAAGACCGGGGGTGGAAAGATATCGGCAGCTCGAAGGAACTCATCGAACAGCACTCGCTCTGTGCCGGATGTCCCGAGTCCATGGCGTTTCGCTATGTGCTCGCCGCGCTTCCTAACCCGGAAGACACCGTCATGGTCGGCTCGACGGGCTGCACCAGCCTGGTCTTTCCGCATGTCGCCATCCACAACATCCATTCATTGTTCGGCAATCAGAACGCGGTGGCCTCCGGCCTGAAGCGGGCCTTGACGGTCCGTTTTCCGAATCGCATCAAGGATGTGGTCGTGCTGGCAGGAGACGGCGCGACGGTGGACATCGGCCTGGACATGACGCTCCAAGCCTGGTTCCGCCAGGAAAAGTTTACGACTATTTGCTTCGACAACGAGTTGTACGCCAACACCGGTGGGCAGGAAAGCGGCCTGATGCAGAAGGGATTCGTGGCCAAAATGGCCCCCGTCGGAAAGCTTTTCGATAAAGTCCGCCTCCCGGAGATCGCGCGGGAATCCGGGTGCCACTACATCGTGAATTGTACGGTGAGCAAACCCTCGGTCGTCGAGAAAGTCATACGCAATGCGGTCTTGATCGCACGCGAAATCGGTCCGACCTACGTCCAGCTCTATACGCCGTGCATCCTCGAGATCGGCAAGGACAGCATGGAGGGCCTGCAGGAAATGCGTGATTCCGAAAAGCCTAACGAGCGATTTGCGTTCAAGGAATACGTCAGCGAGCCTGCGAAGGCGCTGCTGGCGGAACTCGCCGCCAAGGCAAAGGAAAAGAAGGCGGCCGCGAAGGCGGCGGTGTTGCAAGAGGCGTAGGTTCACCGTCGCGATTTCGGCTCACACAGCAGAGAGCAAGGTGTCGGATGATTGGAGGAGGGTTGGAACATGGCATACAGCGACAAAGTGGTGGACCATTTCAACAACCCACGCAACATGGGAAGTTTTAAGAAGGACGAGGCTGGAGTGGGGACGGGTATCGTCGGCGCGCCCGAATGCGGCGACGTCATGAAGCTGCAGATCAAGGTGGAGAACGGCACGATCGTAGATGCGAAGTTCAAAACCTTCGGGTGCGGCTCCGCCATCGCCAGTTCGAGCCTCTCCACGGAATGGCTGAAAGGGAAGACACTCCAGGAAGCGGGCAAGATCAAGAACACCGACATCGTGCAGGAACTGAATCTGCCGCCCGTCAAGATCCATTGCTCGGTTCTGGCCGAGGATGCGATCAAAATGGCCTTGGCGGACTTTGAAGAGAAGGCGTTGTTACCCGTCTGAACACAATGCCATTGCAAAAGGAGCATCATGACCAACCACACAGAACCTCTTACGCCCATCAATTCGCAATATACGCTGGGCTATGGCATGCGGCTGGACAAGGGCACGGCTCCCGAACTGGCGCATCCGCAGGTGTCCGTGACACTGCCGGACGGATCGGAAGGAAACATGACGTTGCACGTCATTAACGGTACGCGTGACGAAATTAAAGCGCGACTGCTCGAAAGCGTCGACGCCTTCTTCGACATCAACGCCGAGCTCTGAGAAGAGGACGGGAGGCAACCGACCATGCAGACGCTTGATCTCCATCGTCCCGACATGCCCGATCTTCAGTTCGTGCTGTTGGTGACGGCACTCTGCACCTCTCGCCTGTCCGCGCTCAACATCCCGAACGAGCTTCGCACAAGGATTTTCGACCGCTGTTGGATGCTCATCCACGACAGCCCGCCGCCGCGCAAACACGAGCAGCGGATGTTAGACTTGCGGCCCTGGTCGGAGGTGACCGTCGAGGCGATGGTGGAAACCATCCGCGTGATACTCACCGAAGCAGGCATCCAAACGCTGGCGTGGGATCATCCGTCCAGCGAACCGACACGCACCAGCACACCGGAAGCGCAGATCCTCATCGATCGGCTCGAGCGCCTGTATCCGCACCCGTCCGAAGCCAAAGACGCAGCAAGCGGAACGGCGTTGGAGACAACTAGAGCACGCCCGGATGAAATGGGAAATGAGGTGTGGCAACTCATCGGTGAGATGGCCACATTGATGGCCGCGTTAGCCCCCGCAATGAAACGCCGCGCCGCAGACCTCGCGGCAGGAGGAAAAGCCGTCGAGGTGGTCGACAAGTTGCTGAAGGGTGCCGAGGTGATGCGCGGCAGCGGACACATGTATCTGACCTGGGCCCGCCACTATGCCTCTCTCAGTGAGAACTCGGCCGAGGAGGCAGAAGACACTTGAGCTCCTTCGCATCGACCCCGACATTCCCTTATTCTGTTGCATGGCCGTTCGGAGGATGCCGTGGTCTTTGGAGCGAGAAACTGATCGGACATGTGCTCCAATTCACTCGGGCATGATGCCGGGCTTGGCTTCGGCGGATTGTGAAGCCAGCTGCAGATCAGAGGACTCTCGGCTTTCCAATTGATCAAGCAAGATGGCGACCAGCATGTCGCTCATCACATTCACGCCGGAGCGCACGCGCGCCAGGATCCAGTCGACCGTCATGATGAGCGGAATGGCAGCGGCGATCACGTGGTTTGGCAGACCCGCGGCCGAGAGCACAAGCGGGAGAACCACCAGGCCGGCCTCTGGAATGCCCGCCACGCCGACGCCCGCCATGATCGAGGCCACGACGATCAGAAGTTGGTGTCCCATCGACAGTTCATACCCGAGCGCCTGGGCGAGAAAGAGTGCAGCCATCGCTTCATAGAGCGTGACGCCGTCGTTGTTGAGGTTGGTGCCGACGCAGGCCGCGAGACGCGCCGACTGCGGGGACACGCCCATACGGTCGAGGCAGCGGAGCGTGACCGGCACGGTGGCGAGGCTGCTGTTGCAAGAGATCGCCGTCATAATCGCATCGGCGCCCCGGCCGACATAGATGCGGAGCGGTTTCTTGCCGGCGAGCCAGGCGACGAGCGGATAGTAGACGAAGGCATGCAGCGAGAGCCCGGCCAGGATCGCCAGGAGAAAGGTCCAAACCGCGGAGAAGACGCCCACCCCCACACGGCCCACGATTGCAGCCAAGACGCCGAACACGGCAAAGGGCACAAGGCGGATGATCCACCACAAGATGCGGACCAGCCACTGATACAGGCGTCCGACGGCCTGGACCAGCGGTTCAAAGGACCCGCGGTGTTCGTGTTCCGGACCATGGAGGCGCCGGAGCAGCGCGCCGAGGACAAGGGCCAGAATCACGACGCCGATCACGTTGTTGCTCGAGAACGGCTGAAGCATCGTGCGCGGAATATAGGAGGCGATCTCCTCGAGCGGATGGCCGTTGGGATCGTTCAGCGCAGCCCCGTCGGACGCCGAGCCCGGCGGCAGGTTCAGCAACTCGTCAACCTGCCCCCGCCACGAGAGGCCGGGCTGCCAGGTATTCATGATCGCGAGGCCGATTGCCATCGCCACTGACACGTTGAGAAGGCAGATGAGAATCAATCGTGTGCCCTGTCGCAACGGCAACACGGTCGTCAGGAACGCCTCGAGGACTGCAAAGAAGATGAGAGGAACGGCGAGCGTCTTCAGCACGAGGATGACGTACATCCCGAGCTGGCCGAGCTGCTCGTTGCGGAGGCCGCCGAGGTAGGGCTCCTGCCCGAACACAGCGCCGACGATCGTGCCGCAGATCACGGCAATCACGACCTGCGTGTACAACGGTATATCGCGAAGCGACGAAAAGCTGGCGCGAGCGTTTGGGGAAGCGGTTTGCGTACGCGGCTGATCGGTCACGTGCGGAGACGGATCATAACAGATTTTGGATTGGTGCGCCGCTTTTAGATTTTCGGAATGCGGAGGGTTTTGCTGATCATGAGGCTGCCGGAGACGACGAAGAGCAACGACAACGGATGCAGTTCCCATGGGCCGAGCGACCACACACCCCCATACAGCTGATCACCTAACCTGCCCTGCCAGCCGGCGAACGCCAGCACGGCGGTGAGCATGAACGTCGTCGGAATGGGCGTGCCTTCGAAATAGGCCACCCTGTCGCTGCCCTCCGAGAGCCGCTCAGCCGTGACATTGTAGCGAGCGAGCCGACTCACGCCGCAGCAGACAAAGTAGATCAGCACCAGCCAGTCCCAGGCTCCCCGCAGACCTGCCGCAAAGGCAAGCGTCGCCGGGGCGAGACCGAAGGAAATGATGTCGGCCAGTGAATCCAGCTCCCGTCCGAGCGCGGAATGCGTGTGCCGCCAGCGGGCAACCCGCCCGTCCATCCAGTCGAAGATGAGGGCGGCAGGAGTAAGCGCAGCGGCGGTGAAGTAGTGGACT
>DATIGH010000003.1:0-8028 GCA_035454845.1 Nitrospira sp. | reverse complement strand
GCCTTGGTCGTGCTCAAATACGGCTATCCGCTCTTCGAGCGCGAATTGATTCACGGCGGCCCTGACGGGGAACGACCTCAGGACGAGCGGGTTCTTCCGCTGGTGCTGGGACTGCTGTATGCGCCCTCCTTCGCCACGCTGGTCAGTGGTGAACTGTATGGAGACGCCGCCTACTGGCCGTTGTGGACCCTCCCCTGGGCCGTGATCGTCCTGGGCTATGTGTACTTGCGGTACTGGGGCGCCAGCACGTCACTCCTCCATGAGGCGCGGGTCCAACGCGCCGAACGCTATGCCCGGGCCCTCAAACCGATCGGCAAGGAGGCCTCGTATGAATTCTGCCGACGCTTGACGTTCATGACGTTGATTGCCAGCCTGCTGTTCGCCCTCTGCCTTCCGATCATCCTGATGGACTTCTACCGTGTTACCTTCAAGTTTTTCTGCGTCGTCTACGGATTTCTCCTCGTCGTTCATCTCGTGCGCATCGCCATTGCGCAGAATATTAGCGTCGCCCGCGCCGACTGAAGCTGTGAAACGTCGCTCGTATCTCGTCGCTCGCGAGATACGCTTCACGCGACTCGCTTCACGATTTATGTAATTGAAGAAACTGTGCGACCGCAGATCTGGTGACGAGCCCGACCGGGTGCCCGGCTTCGAGGACTACCAGCCGGTCATAGCCGGTGCGGACCATGCGTTCCATCGCCTGCATCATCGATGCATCCGGCGGAATGAAAAGATCGGGCGAAGCAGGTCGCATGACCTCTCTCACCGTCCGCCAACTCCACAGCCCCTGCGCGATCGCTTGCACGTCCTCCACGGCGATGAGCCCTACGACCTGTCCTTCCTCCACTACCGGAAAACCGCCGTAGCCATAGGCGACGAAAAACTCTTCGACGACCGTTTGAAGGCTCAACTGCGGCGGCACGGTGACCAAGGCTCGCACCATGACGTCTCTGACCGATGTCCCGGAGAGCGCCAGGCGCAGCGCAGCTTGTTTCCTGGTACTCCAGGCCGCGCCAAAGAGGAAGGCGCCGATAAACATCAGCCAGCCTCCGTTGCTGGCGGTTGAGGGATCGAATACCCCGGCAATCGCGCCACCCAGCAACGCGGCGCCAAACCCGGCCAAGAGCAGACCAAATGCCAGGCCCAGGAAGGCGGCCCGGCTCGTCGCGCCGTGGAAATCGTGTCCCCAGGCCCAGAGTCCTGCGCGGAGCACCCGCCCTCCATCCAAGGGAAAGCCGGGAATCAAATTGAAGAGGCCCAGCTGCACATTCACCAGGCCCAAAAGTCCGCCGAGCACGGCGAAGCCCTGTCCACCGGACGGCGCGGGCCACCACTCGGAGGCGGCGGCCAGACTTAAGGAAAAGGCGCCAAGTGCAAAGCTCACGACTGGACCGGCGATCGCAATCAAAAATTCAGCCTTCGGACTGGGTGGCTCCGCACGCATTTGCGCGACGCCGCCGAACAGGAACAACGTGATCTGGCCGATCGGGATTCGATACCGCTGGGCGACGTAGGAATGGCCGAGCTCGTGCAGCAGTACGGAGACAAACAACAGCACCGCCGCAACGGCACCCATGCCCCAGTATCGGGAATCCGAAAGGCCCGGCAAGGCCTCGGGAAGGTATCCCGTCGCCAGCGACCAGGTGACGAAGAAAAAGACGAGGAACCAGGATGGATGCACACGGATTGGAATTCCCAATGCACGTCCGATTTCCCACGCGGGTGCGTTCATCATATGTTCACACTAGCAACGCCCGAAACTCACCGTCAACCGCGTCCTCATTCGATGACATTTAGCAGATTTCGCCCTGGCACTCTTCGGGTATACTAGAGAGCATGTTGCGACCCCATCTCCCCCTCTTGCTCCCCTTGTTGGCCCCACTGGTCGCACTGTCGCTTCAGGCACCGGGGCACAGTTATGCCCAAGTCATCACCTCAGGACCACCAGCCTGCCCCACGATCGCGCTGACCTTCGACCTGTGCCCTGTCCGCAAAGGCGCGGGATTCGACAAAGCGCTCATCGAATACCTCATCGAGCACAACATTCCGGCGACATTCTTCCTGTCCGGCCGGTGGATCGAGAAACATGACCCCGAGGTCGAACGGCTGCTCGAAATTGCCTTTTTTGAAGTGGGGACTCACGGCGACGTGCATGCCCATCTTCCCATGCAGAATGCAGACGAACAGCGGACGGAAATTCTGGGTCCGGTCAAGCTGCTCAGTGAGCACTATGCCCACGAAGCAGTCCTGTTCCGTCCCCCGTTCGGAGAATACAATGACGTGACCGTCGACATCGTCAGAACATTGGGCCTCCGGCTCATTCAATGGAATATCGAATCCGGCGACCCTGATCCGATGCTCTCCGTCGAACAGATCGTGACGCGCATCGACAAGCGGGCTAGGGGAGGCAGCATCGTGGTGCTCCATGCCAACGGCAAGGGAAAGCATACTCGACAGGTCGTTCAGCGCCTCACAACCGAGGTGCTGCCGCGCAAGGGCCTCAAACCGGCGACCGTCAGCGAACTATTGTCATGCAAGCTCCCGAACCGATGAACGGGCAGTCGGTAAGACCGATGCGGCCCGAAGACTGCGATACCGTCATCCAGATCCTGGCCGATTCCGACCCATGGAAGACGCTCGGATACGATCACAAAGACTGGACGCGGATTTTTTGTCCGATTCCGCAAGGCCGCGAAAGCTTCGTCGCCGAGGCGGGAGGCCAGGTCACGGGCATCGCTGTGATTCGCGAGAAATTTCTCCTGGGTGATTATTTGGAATTGCTCGGCGTGGCCGGATGGGCCAGACGTCAGGGGACAGGCCGGCAGCTCTTGACCCACGTCGAAGCCTTGGTGTTTGCCCGGACCAAAAACTTGTTCGCCTGCGTGTCGGACTTCAACAGAGACGCCCGCGACTTTTACCGGAAGCAGGGATACCAGGAAATCGGGCCGATGCCCAATTTTCTGATTCCCGGCAGTGCCGAAATATTGCTTAGAAAGTCAGCCGGGCCGGCTAGGAGCTGACAGCCGAGAGATGAAAGTCAAAAAGCTACTTCACACCCGCATGCGGGTCAGCGACATGGACCAGACGATTGCCTTCTATACGAAGGTGCTGGGACTGGAGGTGCTGGAACGCAAAGTGTCGCCCCGCGGATCACATCTGGCATTCTTGCGCGTGCCGAACAGCGAGGAGTTGATTGAGCTCTGCAGTTTTCCCCCGAGCGGGCCCGTGAAGGTGCAGGAAGATCTCGTCCATCTGGCCTTTCAGGTAGAGAACCTCGACGCGACGATCGCCGCTTTGCAACAACAAGGGATTCGCATCACGGACGGTCCGACCAAGACCTCCTCAGGCAGCCGGTTCGTTTTCATCGACGCGCCCGATGGCTATGAAGTCGAATTGATCGAACGGCCAGACGGCGTGCAGATCGTCTGACTCCCGGCCACGCTAGCCGGCCCGTCCCACCCGTTGACGCATCCACAGGGACCAAGTATTGTTCCTCGCGTTTCACGCTTCACGATTCACGTTATACGACGAGGAGCCGAGATGAAGAATGGCTTTTTCCGCGGACATGGCTTAGGCAACGACTATCTGGTCATGGACCCGAAAGAATTAAGCTTCACGCTCACGCCGGCCGTCATCGAGGCGATTTGCAATCGGCATTGGGGGCTAGGCAGCGACGGCATTCTCACGCCGGTTTCGTCGAAGACAGCCGACTTCGGCCTGCGGATCTTCAATCCAGACGGCAGCGAGGCGGAAAAATCCGGTAACGGTCTTCGAATTTTTGCCCGGTATCTGCATGCGACCGGGCGGACCAAAAAGAGGCGCTTCACCGTGGAAACCAAAGGCGGGATCGTCACGGTTGATTTGCATCTCGACCGCCGAGGCGATGCCAGCACTGTCACCGTCGAGATGGGGCAGGCGGTATTCGCACCGTCGGCGTTGCCCTGCACGCTCCCGGTGGCTGAATTACTTCAGCAATCGATTGAGGCGGCGGGCCGGTTCGTGGTGTTCACGGGGGTCAGCGTGGGGAATCCCCACTGCGTTGTGTTCAAACAGTCCGGTGAATCCTGGTCACGGGAAGACCTTCTGACACTCGGGCCGGCACTCGAACATCACAGCATCTTTCCCAAACGCACGAATGTGCAACTGGCGGTACCGACGGGCCACAAAGAACTGAGCATCCTGATTTGGGAGCGAGGCGCAGGCGAGACACAAGCCTCGGGATCGTCGTCCTGTGCCGTGGCAAGCGCGGCGGTCAAGCTTGGCCTTGTCACCAGCCCGGTGGCGGTCAAGATGCCGGGCGGCACCCTCACGATCGAAGTCTCATCTGATTTTAGTCTCACGATGAAAGGGCCGGTGGCGGAAGTCGCCCGGGGCAGCCTCAGCCCGTCCTTCGTACGGGGACTCCGCTGAACCAGCCAAGAGCAGTCAGCTATCGGCTATCAGCCTGGCGAACACAGGTTGCCCACCTCATTTTCTCGCCGTAAAATAGCGACAGTCCATCTTTACCAAAATTTGAGTCACACGCTGACAGCTGAACGCTTTATGCTTCATTCCGACTCGCTCCAATCCAAACTTGCGCACCTGCCCGATCAGCCCGGTGTCTACCTGTTCAAGGATCGATCCGGCGACGTCTTGTATATCGGCAAGGCCGCCCGGCTTGCCGACAGGGTTCGATCGTACTTTCTGAAGGGCACAGAGCATACCCCTAAAACCGCCTTGCTCGTCAGTCAGATCGCCGATCTCGAAACGATGGTCACACGATCGGAATTGGAAGCGTTGATTCTCGAGAGCAATCTCGTCAAGCGCCACCGCCCACGCTTCAACGTCGTGCTCAGAGATGACAAGCAATATCCCTATCTGCGCCTTCCGATCAAAGACCGCTTTCCCCGGCTTTCGATCGTCCGCCGTGTCCAGAAGGATGGCGCGCTGTATTACGGTCCCTACACTCCAGCCGGCGCCCTACGGGAGACGCTCAAAGTCATTAAGAAGGTGTTTCCGCTGGCCACCTGCACCATCGACATTGACGGCACGGCTGAACGCGCCTGCATCGAGTTTGAGATCAAGCGCTGCATGGCCCCCTGCACGGGACAGCAGACGCAGGAGGACTACCACCGCATCGTCCGACAAGTCCGTCAGTTCTTGGAGGGGCATGATCGAGAGCTCGTGGACGAACTGCGGTCGCAAATGGAGGCCGCTGCGTCCCGCGAGGAGTTTGAAGAAGCCGCCAGGCTAAGGGATCGGATTTTCAAGATTGAGCGCACGCTGGAACGCCAGCGGATCACGCAGACAGCCTCCATCGACCAGGATGTCATCGGGATCGCGCGTCATGGAACCTCCGTCGATCTGCAACTGTTGTTCGTGCGGGGCGGCTTATTGATCGGCCGCAAGGATTTTTTCTGGCTCGAATCGGCCGAGGCAACTGATGAAGAACTGGTCCGTTCGGCGGTCGAACAGTTTTACAACAAGGAAGGACAGCCTCCACGCGAGCTGCTGATTCCCGTCGACATCACCGACGCCGACCTTCTGGCGCGTTGGCTCTCGGACAAACGTGGTGAAACCGTTCGCGTGCTCGCCCCGGAGCGGGGTACGAAGCACCAGCTCGTCCTGTTGGCGGAGGAAAACGCCGCCGCCGCGCTGGCCGATCACCTGCGTAATGAGGAGCTTGACCGGCAGGCCGGCCAGGAATTGCAACGCATCCTCCGTTTGGAGACGGTGCCCCGGCGCATCGAAGGATTCGACATTTCAAATACCATGGGCAACCAGTCGGTGGCGTCCATGGTCGTGTGGGAGGACGGACGCATGAAGAAGTCCGACTACCGCCGCTTCAAGATCGCCACCGTGCAAGGCGCCAACGATTTTGCCAGCATGCACGAGGTGGTGACGAGACGATACGGCGGGATGGAGGACTTGGCCTCCCCGGATCTGGTCTTGATCGACGGAGGACTGGGCCAGCTCGCCTCCGCCAGGGCCGCCCTTCAGAACGTGGGCCGCCCCGAACTCGCGGTCATCGGACTCGCCAAAGCGAAGGGGGAAAAAGACGAGCGGGTCTTTCTGCCGGGCCGGAAAAATCCGATCATTTTGCGCGCCAATTCGCCGGCCACGCATCTGCTTCAGCGGATCCGCGACGAGGCGCATCGATTTGCCGTCACCTTTCATCGGAAACTGCGTGGTAAGACACTGGTGACGTCTCAGCTGGACCAGATTATCGGAATCGGCTCCATCACCCGGACGAAGCTTCTCAAACGATTCGGCAGCCTGGCGAACGTCGCGGACGCTAGCGAGGAAGCCTTGCGGGAGGCGGGCTTGAGCGAGCGCGTTGTTCGCCAGCTCCGGCGGGAACTCGCCTGATTCATCCGCTCCTATCCCGCCGGGCAACGCCCGGGGCTAGAATTTCTCCTCCTAACCGCCCTATGCTACATCGTCGTGGGTTGCACGCCGGCTTGACCCCGGAATGCCCCGACTTCTGAGAAGGTGACAATGGCTATCCCTCCCAGCGACCGTACGTCGATCTCCGCAGAAACCGACGAGCATGAGCTCGAACGGGCGGAAACAGATGCCGGCCACGTGGCATGTCCGAGCGACGGCCTATCTCGAGACGGCGTTGCCCCGATCAGCGACCTTGATGCGCTCGAGGAGGAAACCCGCCGCCGCCTTGAGGTCGAATCGACACTGCAGGACAGCGAGGCCCGCTATCGTCTGCTGTATGACAACAATCCCACCATGTACTTCACATTGTCTCCGGACGGCACCGTCGTATCCGTCAATCAATTCGGTGCCACGCAGCTGGGATACCAACCTGACGAATTGATCGGCCAATCGGTGCTCAAGGTCTTTGGACCAGAAGACCATGCGGCGGTCCTTGGGCACCTGACGATCTGCGCAGCCAGCCCGTTGAAGGTCTTTCAGTGGGAAATACAAAAAGTCAGGAAAAATGGAAGCAAGCTATGGGTGAAAGAACGGGCTCAAACCGTGACCGATCACACAGGCCAAATCCTCTCGCTGGTCGTCTGCGAAGACATTACCGAACGACGCTTGTCCGAAGACTATATGCGGGAGAGCGAGGAGCGATGGCGAGCGCTCTTCGAGCATGCCGGGGTCGGCATCGCCCAATTGAGCTTGAACGGACAGTTTCTTCGTGTGAATCCGCGGCTGTGCGAAACATTGGGCTTCTCGTCGAAAACCATGCTGCGGCGCAGGTGCCAGGATTTCGTTCATCCGGATGATCTTTCGATGACTCAGGTTTATCTAACCGAGTTGCTCGCCGGACGACGTCCCTCGTTTTCCATGGAGACGCGCTGGCAGCGCAGCGACGACGTCTGGTTGTGGGTGCACATGACCCTGTCCCTTGTCCGGGACGCGACCAGCGCGCCGGCCTACTGTATCGCCGTCGTGCAGAACATCGACGATCGCAAACGTGCCGAAGCCGGCCTCGCCAGAACGACCCGACTGCTCCAGACGCTCGTGCAGGAGTCTCCCCTGCCGATCGTCAGCCTCGATCTCGACGCGAGGGTAACAAGCTGGAATCAGGCCGCAACCCGATTGTTCGGGTGGACTGAAGAGGAAGTGTTGGGTCGTGAACTCCCGTACGTGCCGGAAGAGGAATTCGCGTCCGCCAATCTGTTGTGGAAGCGCGGCCTGCACGGCGAAGTGGAGGGGCCGATCGAGTTGCGCCGGCGCGCGAAAGACGGCCGGATGCTCGATCTGCTGCTCTGGCCGGTCTTCGTTCGCTCCGACATCGGCGACGTCTCGACGGCCATTGGGCTCTACGTCGATCAATCCGACCTCAAGCGGGCGAAGGAAGAATTGAGCGCCAGCGAAGAACGCTTCAGCAAGGCGTTTCGTTCCAATCCCTATCCTATCGGCATCACGGAATTGGACACCGGTGTTTGTCTGGACATCAATGACGCCGCGTTGTCCGCTTTCGGCTATACGCGCGAAGAGGTGATCGGTCAGACGACGTTGGTTTTTGGTATTTGGCCAAATCCGAAGGCGCGGGAGCAATTTATCGAGCTTCTGAAGAGCAAGGGC
>DATIGH010000002.1:0-13744 GCA_035454845.1 Nitrospira sp. | reverse complement strand
GGCACGCTGGACGACTTCCGTCGCTTCATGGACGAAGCGCACACGCGCAACATCCGCGTGATGACCGAGCTGGTCATCAATCACACGTCGGACCAGCATCCGTGGTTCCAGCGTGCCCGCCGGGCGCCGAAAGGCTCGCCCGATCGGGATTTCTACGTATGGAGCGACACCGACACCAGGTATGCCGGGACGCGCATCATCTTCATCGACACGGAGAAGTCCAACTGGACCTGGGATCCCGTGGCTCAGGCCTACTATTGGCACCGCTTTTTCAGCCATCAGCCGGATTTGAATTATGACAATCCCGAATTGCGTGAGGCCATGCTCGACATCCTCGGTTTCTGGTTGGATCAAGGCCTGGACGGCTTTCGCTGCGACGCCGTTCCCTACCTGTTTGAACGGGAGGGTACGATCTGTGAAAATCTGCCTGAGACCCACGCGTATTTGAAAGAGGCCCGCAAGCGGATCGATCAACGTTACCAGGGCCGCATTCTGTTGGCGGAAGCCAACCAGTGGCCCGCGGACGTACGGCCTTATTTCGGTAACGGCGATGAGTTTCATATGGCATTTCATTTTCCGTTGATGCCCCGGTTATTCATGGGGGTCCGGAGCGAGGATTGGCGTCCGATACTCGACATGTTCACGCACACCCCGCCGATTCCGGAGAACTGCCAATGGTGCCTCTTTCTCCGCAACCACGACGAACTCACGCTGGAAATGTGCTCGGGCGAGGAGCGGGACTACATGTATTACGCCTACGCGCGGGACCCTCAAATGCGGCGCAACATCGGTATCGCGCGCCGTCTCGCGCCGCTTCTCGACAACGACCGCCGCAAAATCGAACTTCTCAACAGCCTGGTCTTCACATTACCGGGAACCCCCATCGTGTACTACGGCGACGAAATCGGGATGGGGGACAATATCCATCTGGGTGACCGCAACGGCGTACGCACACCCATGCAGTGGACGGCTGATCGCAATGGAGGATTCTCCAAGGCCGACAGCGCCTCCTTGTATCTACCCGTCATCGGAGATTCAGTCTTCGGCTATCAGGCGGTTTCCGTGGAAGCGCAGCAGCAGACTCCTCATTCTCTGTTGCACTGGATGCGGAAGCTGATTGCCATTCGTAAACGCTACCAAGCCTTCGGCCGCGGCACGATCGAGTTCCTTCGTCCGAGGAATGAAAAGGTGCTCGCGTATCTCCGTCGGTATGGGGAGACGGTCCTGTTGCTGGTCAACAATCTCGCGGCATCGGCTCAGGCCGTGGAACTCGATCTGGCTCAATTCAGTGGAGCCACCCCCATTGAACTTTTTGGGGACTCGCGATTTCCTCAAGTGGGGAAGCAGCCGTACATGCTGAGCCTTGCGCCCTATGGGTATTACTGGTTCATGCTGGATCGTCCGAGTGGTAGCGAAGGGACCTACGGCATCGAAGAGACGCTTCTTTAACGGCCACAGGGAACACAGCAATGGCACAAGGGCTGGATGAATATCGAGACGTCGCCCCAAAGGGCACGGTGGATTTTTTGTACCGGCTCAGCGAGTCGGTTAGTGGCCGGCACTTCGTGCACGTCAGCGCAGTTCGCTACGGCATCGGACCAGCGGAGATCCTTCGCCGATTGGTTCCGATTTTGAACGGCCTCGGAGTCGTCGCTCGCTGGGAGGTGCTCGCAGCCGATCAGGAATTCCTGGCAGTCAATCGGCGTCTCGTCAACGCGCTGCAGGGAGAGGACCAGGAACTCTCGGAATCGATGCGACAAGCCTATCTCGATACCAACCGGCGCAATGCCGAGAGCCTGAACCTCGAAGGCGACATGGTGATGATTCACGATCCGCAACCGGCCGCGCTGGTCAAACACCGAAAAGAAGGCAAGTGGATTTGGCGCTGTCATCTCGATCTGTCTCAACCGGAGCGGCCGGTCTGGAGCTTCATTCGTCGATTCGTCGTTCGCTATGACGCAGCCATTTTTTCGCTGAATGGGTTTGCCCAGCGGCTGCCGCTTCCAAAATTCCTCATCTACCCCTCGATCGACCCCTTGAGTCTGAAGAATCGGGAGTTGCCGCGGGCGGAGGTCAGTCAGATCATGGAGCGTCTCGGCATTCCACGCGACAAGCCCATCCTGCTGCAAATCGCTCCGTTCGAGCGGATGAAAGATCAACTTGGCACACTCAAGGCCTATCGTCTCGTGAAGCACCACCACGACTGCCGTTTAGTATTGGCGGGCGGCGGCGTGGCTCACAACCCGGAAGGCGAATCGATGTTTGCGCAACTCAAAGACGCGTCCGCCAAGGATCCGGACGTGCACGTCCTTCAGCTGCCGCCCGAGGCCGATCTGGAAATCAATGCGCTACAACGGGCGTCGACGATTGTCGTGCACAAACCGCTCAAGGAGGGATTCGGCATCACCGTCTCCGAGGCGATGTGGAAAGGGAAGCCGGTGGTTGGCAGCGAAGCCGGCGGCATCTGTGCTCAAATCATCGAAGGGGTCACGGGATTTCTGGTGCGGTCCGAAGAAGGCGTCGCGTTTCGCGTCCGCCACCTGTTAAACAATCCGGGGTTGATCCAGCGCATGGGGGGCGCCGGTCGTGAACATGTCCGGAGAAATTTTTTGGTGACGCGTCACCTGATCGATTACTTAACCCTGTTGAATCTGTACACGGGACACCTTGCATGATGGCGACGCAGGATCGAGCGGATGCGCCATGGCAGCAAATCCGAGCGCAGTTGCCGCAAGTGGAACGGGCCGACATTGTCGTCGGCCTTCCAAGCTTCAACAATGCCGAAACGGTGAAACCCGTCATCCAGGCCGTCACGACCGGGCTCAGACACGCGTTTCCTTCCTCCAGCGTTGTGCTGATAAACCAGGATGCCGGATCACAAGATGGGACACCGGAATTGATCAAGGGCGCCGTCGAGGAGCGGTTTCCCATTGCCCTGTTGACCCGAACCGCTAGCGGGTCTTCGGGCATGGAGTCGTTTTCTCGTTTGTCGGGCGCCTCGTCTTCCGGCCGGGAAGAGGCCTTTCATTCGTTTCTCTCGGCGACAAGAGACGCGGGCGCGACCGCATGTGCCGTGATTGATCCGGCCGTGCGTTCCGTGACACCGGATTGGATTGCCTGGTTGCTGAGTCCGATCATCGAATCGCGGGCTGAGTATGTGGCCCCGCTGTTCCTGCGGCCTCGCTATGAGGGAAGTCTCACGAACACGCTGGTCTATCCATTGAATCGCGCGTTGTTCGGTACAGCGATGCGCTACCATGCCGGCGGGGGATGCGGCATTTCCGGGCCGTTGGCCGGCCTGTATCTGGAGCAGAAGTTTTGGGATGAGCGCGCTGTACGATCCAGCATGGAGGTTTGTCTGACGACGGTCGCGATTGCGGAAGGCCGCGGTCTCTGCCAGGCCGGCCTGGGAGAAAAACTCGGGCAAGCGCCGGCCGGGGCGGAGGATGTTTCGACGGTGGTGGCTGAAACGGTCGGCACCGTGTTCTATTTCATGGAGCGATACCAGGATGTCTGGGAGTCTCGCGCTCAGGTTCAGCCGGTGCTGCACACGGGCATTCCTTATCGTCCGCAGCCGGATCGCGGCCCGATCAACGTCGACCGAATGCTGCGAGGCTTTCGCCAAGGACTGCGCGATCTGTTGCCCATCTGGGAGATTATTCTCTCACCCGAGACCTTGTCCGGCGTCCTGCCATTGGGGTTGATCGAAAAAGAAGACTTCCAGTTTCCGGCACAGTTATGGGCGCAGACAGTCTATGACTTTGCCTTGGCCTATCATGAAAAGGTGTTGCATCGTGAACACTTGCTCAAATCACTGACACCGCTCTATCTGGGCCAGATGGCATCTCTGGTGCTCCGGACGCTACATCAGAAACCTGAGGACGTGGAAGCATGCATCGAAGAACTCTGTGACACATTTGCTCGAATGAAGCCGTACTTGCTCGAGCGATGGAGGTTCTCATGAAAGAGATGTGGCAGGACGCGATGCTGGAGGCGTTTCGTGAAACGAGCCGGCGCTTGGTCTTGTTTTTGCCGAAACTGCTCGCCCTCCTGACGTTCTTGGCGTTGGGACTGTTGGCCGGGTGGCTGGTAAAGATGCTGTTGATGCGGGTGCTGTTGGCGCTTCGCTTCGATGCCTTCTGCGAGCGGCTGGGATTGATGCCGGCCCTCGCACGAGCCGGGGTGCTGCGGCCTGCCTCGGCGCTCATCGGTCAGTTGTCATTCTGGACTGTCTTCCTGGTGTTTACGTTGATGGGCATTGACGCGCTGAGTCTTCCGGCCACAGCCAATCTGATGAGCCTGTTGCTGGGATTTTTGCCCAACGTTCTCGCCGCGGCTTTTTTGCTGCTCTTCGGAGTGCTGCTCGGCAATTTTTTGGCCGAGGCCGTGTTAATCGCGTCGGTCAACGCCCAGATTCAAGAGGCCCGGTTCATCGCGCAACTCGTTCGGTGGGGCGTGTACCTTTTTACAGGCGCAATGGTGCTCACCCAGCTGGGCATCGCGAAAGAAATTGTGGTGGCGGCCTTCTGTATCATCTTTGGAGGGATCGTGCTCGCGTTGGCGATTGCCCTCGGTCTGGGTGGCCGGCACATCGCCCGGGAAAAATTAGAACGGCGGCTGCACCGGAGAGAGAGCGAAGAAGACGAACTGACGCATATTTAGGTGAGTGTGTGGTCATGCGACGCAAGGAACACCTGAGAGATGACAAAGACGGACGTCGGCGTGTCGTAGTGGATCGAGTTACGCCTGAGGTTGACCGCGGGCGCTTTCCGATCAAGCGCGCCTGTGGTGAACCAGTCATCGTCGAAGCCGACGTGTTTGCCGACGGCCATGACGCACTGAGTGTGCGGCTGTGCTACCGCCATGATCAGGCGACCGCGTGGAATGAGATACCAATGGAATTTATCGGCAATGATCACTGGCGAGCCTCCTTTCCCACTAGCCAGCTGGGACGCTACGTGTACACGGTGACCGGCTGGATCGATCACTTTGCGACTTGGCACCGAAACCTGGCCAAAAAAGTGGAGGCAGGGCAGTCGGTGGCCATGGAACTCCTGATGGGGGCAGACATCATTCGGAAGACCGTCGCGCCGGCCGGAAGCGATGATGCGACGCGGCTCAAGCAGTGGGTCGCGGACCTCAGCGCGTCAGAGGGGCGCGAGTCCGAGCGCGTCCGTCTGGCGCTCAGCGATGAGCTTCGAGGGCTTATGGCGCGGTATCCGGATCGATCGAGCGCGGCCAGCTACGATCATGAACTCGAGGTGATCGTGGATCGTGTGCAGGCCCGCTTCAGCACCTGGTATGAGCTTTTCCCCCGATCTTGCAGCGCCGTCCCCGGCCGTCAAGGGACGTTCAAGGACTGCGAGAGCCGCCTGCCGTACGTGGCATCCATGGGATTTGATGTGCTGTATTTGCCTCCGATTCATCCGATCGGAATCACTCATCGGAAGGGGAGGAACAATGCGACTGTCGCCGGTCCCGATGATCCAGGAAGCCCCTGGGCCATCGGGTCATCAGACGGTGGGCACAAGGCGGTCGAGCCTCATTTGGGCACGCTCGAGGACTTCAGGGCGCTGCTGAAGTCGGCAAAGGCACACGGCCTTGAGATTGCCCTGGACATCGCCTTTCAATGCTCGCCGGATCATCCGTATGTGAAAGAGCACCGGGAATGGTTTCGCATCAGACCTGACGGATCGGTGCAGTACGCGGAAAACCCTCCGAAGAAATATGAGGACATCTATCCCCTCGATTTTGAAACCCACGACTGGCAGGCGCTGTGGGACGAGTTGGAAAGCGTGTTCCGGTTCTGGATCCAGCAAGGCATCAAAATCTTCCGGGTGGACAATCCTCACACAAAGTCCATGGCCTTCTGGGAATGGGTCCTCAGCCGGATTCAGCGTGACCACCCCGACACGATATTCTTGTCCGAAGCGTTCACGAGACCCAAAGTGATGTATCAGCTGGCGAAGCTCGGTTTCAGCCAGTCGTATAATTATTTTCCCTGGCGCAATACCAAATCCGAACTGACCACATACTTTACCGAGCTCACGCAGACGCCGGTCCGGGAATATCTCCGGCCGAATCTCTGGCCGAACACCCCGGACATCCTCACCGAGTACTTGCAGCACGGAGGCCGCCCTGCGTTCATGTCGCGCCTCGTCTTGGCCGCGACCTTGGGAGCGAGCTACGGGATTTATGGCCCAGCGTTTGAGCTGTGCGAAAACCGGCCGCGCGAGGCGGGCAGCGAAGAATATCTCGATTCCGAGAAGTATGAGATCAAGCACTGGCCGATCGACCGGCCGGACAGCTTGCGTGAATTCATCGGGAGGGTCAACCGGATCAGACGAGACAACCCGGCCTTGCAGCACGACTGGAGTCTCCGATTCCATCCGATCGACAACGAATGGTTGCTGGCGTACACCAAGCAGTCGTCCGACGGATCGAACGTCATTCTGGTGATCGTCAATCTCAGCCCCTATCACGTCCATAGCGGCTGGCTCGAACTTGATCTCGACAGGCTGGGCGTGGATCCTGCGCGGCCCTTTCAAGCCCATGACTTGCTGACGGATGCCCATTACCTTTGGCAAGGCACTCGCAATTACGTCCAGATTGATCCGCATTCCGTTCCGGCGCAGATATTCCGTCTCCGACGCCAGGTGCGAACCGAACAAGACTTCGATTATTTCTTGTGAGCAAGAGATGCCACTGAAGTTTCTTGAAGGCGTGACCCGCACACGTTTCGAAGCCACGTTGCCCGATCTTTTGAAGGCGCAGCGCTGGTTCGGCGGCAAGGCTCGCGAGGTGGCGGCAACGCAGATCGTCGACAGAATTCCGATCCCTGCCGAGCACATGGAATTCCTGTTATTGTTCCTGTATGTCACGTACCGAGACGGCGGAGGGGAGACCTATGCTCTGCCCCTCGCATTCGCCTTCGGAGAAGAGGCCAGAAGGATTTCCCGCGACATGCCGCGAGCGGTGCTCTCATCTCTGGCCGCTGATGACACCGAAGACCATCCTGAAGGGCTTCTGTACGACGCCATGTGGAACCCTTTTGCCGTGCAGACCCTGCTTCGCGCGATCGGGCATGGGGCGCAATTTGCGGGTGAGAACGGCACGCTTCAGGCATCGTCGACGACGGCCTACGAAACGTTTGTCCCCTCCCATGGTCTTGGGACTCCCCGAGTTCTGAGTGCCGAGCAGAGCAATACGTCGGTTGCGTTCGGAGAGCAGGCGATCTTGAAACTGTATCGACGCGTGCAGCCCGGGGTGAATCCCGATTGGGAAATCGGGCGATATCTCACCTCCCGTGGTTTTCCTCACAGCCCCGCTGTCGGCGGGGCCATCGAATATGTAAGACCCGGTGAGACCTCGACCGTGGCACTGCTCCAAGCCTTCGTGCGAAACCAAGGTGACGCATGGGCCGCTATGCTCAAAGACGTGGACGGATTTCTGAGGCGGGCGTCGGCGCACACGTTGCCCATTGACAGCGAGGGAGGAACGGCAGCCTCACTGTGGGATCTCGCCCGGTCCCCCCTGTCAGGGCCGGGACGAGAACTCATTGGTCCCGCATTGGAGGCGGCCGGATGCCTGGGACGGCGTACGGCCGCTCTTCATCTGGTTCTGGCAGAGGCGCAGGATCATCCCGACTTCGCTCCGGAGGCGCTCACTCTTGAGTATCGGCAGGCGCGCTATCAGTCCATGTTGCGAATGTGGAAGCAGGTTGCGCGCCTGCTCACCCAACGGTTGGTGGGTGGCACTCAGAGCCAACAGCAGGCCGCGGACCTGCTCGCACAGGAATCCAGGCTGCTTGCCGTATTTGAAACGTTTCTTGATCTCCAGCATGGCGGCCAGAGGATCCGTTGCCACGGCGACTATCACTTGGGACAAGTGTTGTGGACGGGCTCCGACTACGTCCTGACAGACTTCGAAGGAGAGCCGGATCGACCGTTGTATGAACGGCGACTGAAACACTCGCCGCTCTACGATGTGGCGGGCATGTTACGGTCGTTTGATTATGCATCATGGACGGCGCTCAACAAGTGCGACGTGGAAGATACGCAACACAAGCTCGAAAGCTGGGTGGCCTATTGGTCGCGTTGGGTGCGCGCGCGTTTTCTTGGGGAATACCTGACCCAAATGCACGACGCACCGTTTTGGCCACCATCATCCAAGGATGCCGAACAGTTGCTGACGGTTCATGAGCTCGAAAAGGCCGTCTATGAGTTAGGGTATGAACTGAATAATCGTCCCGAGTGGGTGGGTATCCCGCTCAAGGGTATCCATGAAATCGTCCGGAGGAGCGGGGCCCGGACCGCAGCCTAACTTTTGTGAGGTGATGACATGCATCATGATCGACACGGCGTTGACCCGATGGAGCACGTCAGTGTGCTGACGCCGCATGACCTGTTTCTCTTTAATGAAGGCACGCACTTCCGGCTCTACGACAAGCTCGGTGCGCATCCCATTCGAACACAAGACGTCGATGGAACCTATTTTGCGGTATGGGCGCCGAATGCGGAGCGAGTGTCCGTCATGGGATCCTTTAATGACTGGTCGAAGGACAGCCATCACCTTCGACCCCGTGAGTCGTCCGGTATCTGGGAAGGCTTCGTTCCGGGGGTCGGTAAAGGCGCATTGTACAAGTATCACATCCGGTCTCACGTAGGCGGCTACCAGGTCGACAAGACCGATCCGTTCGCCGTGTTCAACGAGATCCCTCCCAAAACAGCCTCCATCGTATGGGATACGCACTTTGACTGGCACGATGGAGAATGGATGCAGGGCCGTCACCACCGGAACGCCCTCAACGCCCCCCTTTCCATCTATGAAATGCACGTCGGTTCGTGGCGTCGCATCGGCGAGGAGGGCAACCGGTCGCTGAGCTATCATGAACTCGCCTTTCAATTGCCGCAGTATCTGCAACAGATGGGGTTCACCCATGTCGAGTTCCTTCCGGTCATGGATCATCCGTTTTTCGGGTCGTGGGGATATCAGACCACCGGGTATTTTGCGCCGTCGGGCAACTATGGGACGCCACAGGATTTCATGACGCTTATCGATCAACTGCATCAGCATGGCATCGGCGTCATTCTGGACTGGGTGCCGTCGCACTTTCCCACTGACGCGCACGGCCTCGCCTTTTTCGACGGCACGCATTTGTTCGAGCATGCGGATCCCCAACAGGGCTTCCACCCGGAATGGAACACGTTCATTTTCAACTACGGCAGGAACGAAGTCCGGAGTTTTTTGATCAGCAGCGCGCTGTTTTGGCTCGAGAAATTCCACATCGACGGCATCCGCGTCGACGCCGTGGCGTCCATGCTCTATCTCGACTACTCACGCAAAGAAGGAGAGTGGATACCCAATCAGTACGGCGGCCGGGAAAATTTGGAAGCCATCGCGTTTCTGCGCCGCTTCAACGAGGAAGTCTACAAGCATTTCCCTGACGTGCAAACCATCGCCGAAGAATCAACGGCCTGGCCGATGGTTTCCAAACCGACTTACGTGGGCGGGCTGGGGTTTGGCTTGAAATGGGACATGGGATGGATGCACGACACGTTGAGCTATATGAGCCAAGATCCTTTTTTCCGGAAGTATCACCACAATAAACTGACGTTTCGGATGCTGTATGCATTCCACGAGAATTTCGTGCTGCCCCTATCCCATGACGAAGTGGTGTATGGCAAAGGCTCCTTGCTCGGCAAAATGCCGGGCGATGACTGGCAAAAGTTCGCCAACTTGCGTCTGCTTTACGGCTACATGTTTGCGCAGGCGGCAAAGAAGTTGTTGTTCATGGGAGGGGAAATCGGGCAGTGGAGCGAGTGGGCGCACGACCGCAGTCTGGATTGGGATCTGCTGCAGTACCCCCTTCACCATAGCCTGCAACGCTGGGTGTCGGATTTGAATCATTTGTATCGGTCACAGCCGGCACTCTATGAGCACGACATCGATCCCGCCGGATTCGAGTGGGTGGATTGTAATGATGCCGAAGCGAGCGTGATCAGTCTGCTGCGGAAAGGCGCCACGACCCACGATCTTGTGCTCGTGGCCTGCAATTTTACCCCGGTCCCGCGGACAAACTACCGCATCGGTGTTCCACGCGGCGGCTATTGGCAGGAGGTGCTGAACAGTGATGCCGCACTCTATGGGGGAGGAGGCTGGGGCAACTTAGGCGGCATGGATGCCGCCCCTGTCCCCTTGCATGGACGAAGTCACTCCCTGACCTTGACGTTGCCGGCGCTGTCGGCCCTGTTTTTCAGGAATACTGCCGGATAGTCCCGAAGCTGTAGGAGCCGGCCTCGTTTGGCGCCGCGCATCTGTGAAGAGAAGGGTTTTGCGTCAGCTGCGAGCAGGCGTTAAGGTGAGTAGTAAAGGGCAATCCGCCTGTCATTTCTGACAGTAGACCCGCCTGTGCGTCCGACGTATGGTATTGCCCGAATATCCGCCATTTCTTTCATAAAGCGGGGATTTGAGGTCAACGAATCTGGCAAAGTCATCGACATCTATAAGTTTACGGTTGAACTCGCGTTTGACGAGCACCCGCGCACCAAGCCTGGGCATGTCATTCAGGTAGACGGAACGGTCACGAAGTTCGAGTCCGGCCTTGTCTATGTCAAGACTCCGGCTGCTCAGTACGGAAGGTGCTCACATTGTCGTCGAGCTGAATGAACAAGGCAAAGTGATTGATCTACGAACGGCACAATGAAGGGCCGCCCGGTTCTCCGAGCACATAAGGCGATATCGCAACGCACTCGTGATTCAGGAGGTCGTTCCTATGCCATCGTTCATGCGCCCCTATTCCCCTCAGGCTTATGCCGCCATGCGTATCGTGACCGGATTTTTATTCCTCTGGCACGGGACGCAAAAGCTGTTGAGCGTGCCCACGCCGCCACCACCACAACTGCCATCGTTTGTCATTGCGATCGCCGGACCGATAGAGTTGATTGGGGGGACTCTCGTGATGATCGGTCTCTTCGCCGGTTGGGCAGCGTTTCTCTGCAGTGGGCTCATGGCGTTTGCCTATTGGTTGGTCCACGGCACTCAGGCGCTGTTGCCGATTCAGAACATGGGCGAATTGGCGGCGCTGTATTGCTTCGTGTTCTTGTACATCGCGACTCATGGGTCGGGTATCTGGAGCGTGGATGCGGCTCGCGGCAAGATGTAGGTGGCGGCGGAAATAGTGATTGAGGAAAGGTGGAACACGATGGATGGCTACGCGGCATCCACGCGTAAGGCGGTGATCACGGGCGCTGCAACGCTTACCCTCGTCCTTGGTCTCGCGTCGTTCGGCGCCTCGACGGAGGAGCAGAAGGGATATGGGCTTGGCCGCGCGGCGACAGAAGAGGAGATCCGCGCGTGGAACATCGACGTGGCACCGAACGGAGAAGGTTTGCCTCCCGGTCGAGGGACGGTGAAACATGGGGCGGAGGTTTATGGGGCCCGGTGCGCCACATGCCATGGCCCGACGGGTACGGAAGGTCCGAAGGACCGGTTGGTCGGCGGGCAGGGGACACTGGCGACTTCGAAGCCGATCAGGACGATCGGCAGTTATTGGCCCTATGCGACGACCTTGTATGACTACATCCATCGAGCGATGCCGATGAACGCGCCGCAGTCCTTAACAGCTGATGAGACCTATGCGGTGATCGCATGGTTGCTCTTTCAGAATCACATTATCGCTGAGGACGAAGTGATGGATGCACAGTCGCTGCCAACGATCAACATGCCGAATCGAGAGGGCTTTAGACCGGACCCGAGGCCCGATGTCCGGTAGCTCACGGGAATGTTCGTAGCACCATCGTCTAGGATGATCGCGGCCGTGCACGCTGCTGAGTCGGGTTCATACTCTCCGCAACGGAGGCGGACGTGGATAACATGCCGTTCTCCAGCGGCCGCGCCGGAAGGAGGCCGGTTACTTCGAGTATTTCCTGCTCGTTGAGGGTCTCGCGCGACAGCAATGCCTCCGCCAGCGCGTCGAGTTGTTTGCGGTGTGCCGTCAGCAGTCGCTTCGCGTCCTCGTGACTTTCGTTCAGAATTCTCAGCACTTCAATGTCGATGGCTTTCGCGGTGTCCTCGCTGAACGGCTTGCTGCCCATGTAGCCGGGTGAGCCGCTCAAGTACGGGTTGTCCCGAGGTGCCAACTGCACCAAGCCGAGCCGCTCGCTCATCCCCCAACGCGTGACCATGCGCCGTGCCAGCTCGGTGGCTTGCTCGATGTCGTTTTCGGCTCCAGTGGTCTTGACGCCGTAGACAATTTCCTCCGCCGCCCGACCTCCGAGCATGCCGATGATTCGCGCGCGAAGATACGGTTCGGGATAGTTGTACCGGTCACTTTCAGGGCGCTGGTAGGTCACGCCCAGCGCTTGCCCGCGCGGCACGATCGTGACCCGATTGACCGGATCGGCGCCAGGCACGACGAGACCGAGGATAGCGTGGCCGCCTTCATGATAGGCGATGCGTTCTCGGTCGGCCTGACTCATGAGAATCGGCCGTTCCGGTCCGAGCACGATTTTCTCGAGCGCGTCGAGAAAGTCTTTGTGACGGACTTCATTTTGCGCGCGCCGTGCTGCCAGCAGGGCCGCCTCGTTGACAAGGTTCCTGATATCGGCACCGGAGAAGCCAGGCGTGACGGCCGCCAGGTCGGCGAGAATGGCATCGTTGGCAAGCGGCACATTGCGTGTGTGAACTTTCAGAATGGCTTCGCGTCCGCTTTTGTCCGGCAGATTCACGACGATGCGCCGGTCAAAGCGACCGGGGCGCAAAAGAGCTTTGTCCAGGACGTCCGGCTGGTTCGTCGCTGCCAAGACAATGATGCCTTCGCGGCTCGAGAAGCCGTCCATCTCGGTCAAGATTTGATTCAGGGTCTGCTCCTGCTCACTGGAGCCGCCGATGGCCACTTGCCCGCGAGCCCGACCGATGGCATCGAGTTCGTCGATAAAAATGATCGCCGGCGCATGTTCGCGTGCTTCCTTGAAGAGATCCCGCACCCTCGCCGCACCGACGCCCACAATCATTTCCACGAACTCCGCCGCACTCATCGAAAAAAACGGGACGCCGGCCTCTCCGGCCACGGCCTTCGCCAGGAGGGTTTTCCCGGTTCCCGGCGCCCCGACCAGCAGCACGCCTTTGGGAGCCGTGCCGCCCAGTCGCGTATACTTCTTGGTGTCTTTGAGAAAGTCGACGATCTCGACCAGCTCATTCTCGGCTTCATCGATGCCCGCCACGTCGTCAAACCTGACTTTTGAATCCCGTTCCTGGTCATAGCGTCGAGCTTTGCTCTTTCCGATCCCCATCAGGCCGCCTCCCAGCAGGCCGCTTCCCTGCTGCGCGGCCCGTCGAAAGAGCCAGATATAAAAAGCGATGAAGAGCAGGCCTGGCCCGAAGCTGAAGAGCAGCGTAAGCATGGGATTCATTTGGTCTTCGATCGGCTTGGCGCTGATCTCCACGCCGTTCTTGATCAAAAAAGCTTCCAAGCCATCGTCCACAAAAGCCGGCAAGATAGTGGTGAAATGGGTTGTCATCGTAGGCGGCGTAGTTTGTGCCGGTCCAGTCGAGGTTTTCTCCTTGTGCTTTTCGGCGGATGAGGCGGAGGCCCTTTCGTCTGTTGGCGGGTAGGCCACCGGAGTAATGAAGCGGCCTGTGACGGTCACCCCTTCACTGTAGATCGCTCCCACGTTGCCTTTGCCGACCTCGTTCTTGAAGAAGGTATAGGGGACCGTCGTGGGCTCTTCCGGACTCGGCATCA
>DATIGH010000001.1:0-5768 GCA_035454845.1 Nitrospira sp. | reverse complement strand
GGCCAGGTATTTGATCTGCTTCATGGGGACGATGATGACCTCCCTTGCCGAATCCACTTCCAGCACTTCCATATCGTCGCTGATCGTATGCCTGATCGCGTCTTTCACAACCAATTCCTGATTATCGACAAATACGATCTTTACCCAATATTGCACGATGCTCCTCTCCTTCTCATTAGAGAATCGTTCCTAGCTCGTGTGATCGTTCGGCCGCGGCCTCGACGGCCGAGATCAAAGCTGCCCGCAAACCTCCGCGTTCCAACTCATACAGACCGGCAATCGAGGTACCGCCAGGCGAGGCCACGCAGTCTTTGAGGACGCCCGGATGTTCATGGGAGTCCAAGACCAGGCGCGCGGCCCCTGAAACCGTCTGCGCTGCCAGGAGGTGCGCCGTTTCACGGGGTAATCCCATCTTCACACCGCCATCCGCAAGTGCCTCGATCATGACGTAGACATACGCCGGGCCGCTGCCGCTCAACCCGGTCACGGCATCGAGCCATCGCTCCTCAACTCTCACGACCTGCCCGATCGACTCGAATAATGATCGGGCAACAGCCGAGTCTTGCTCAGGCAACCGCTCTTCGTACGCCACAGCGGTGATGCCTTCCCTGACGAGAGACGGCGTGTTCGGCATGGAACGGACAATCCTGTCGACACCGGACAGACCACGGGCAATTCGTGCGATCGGATACCCTGCCGCGACCGACACGATCAGGGTGTGAGGACGCATAGTCCCGGCGATCTCGGCGAGCACGCCGTCAAGAATCTGCGGTTCTACCGCAAGGATCAGGATATCGGCCTCATGTGCCACGGCGGCATTGCTGGTGACCGTCCTGATGGCATAGACCTGCTGAAGATAGATGCGCCGGGATTCATCGATGTCTGACGCGAGCAGCTGTGCGGGCGGTAGCCGGTTCGCATGCAGGAGACCAGAAATCAGCGCTTCCGCCATGTTTCCTGCGCCAACAAACCCGATCGTGCAGTCTGACAACATCGGGGGATTATACTGTCGGCCTTCGAGGCGCTTCAATGTGGAACTTGCCGATGCGATTGGCTCTTCGGTACAGTGATACTGTTGTTTTGAGCACTTATCACGGCCAAATCATTTTTATCATCGCTCCGATGATAGGAGGCACTCATGAAGCAGCTGGTGCTCTCGAGTCTCGCGCTCCTCGTTGTACTGGTTTCACCCGCCTGGGCTCGCCAGGAATCGCTGACGCCGGAGGAAAAACAAAAGCTTGAAAAGATCGACCGGGTTCTGGTGGAAGTCATCGCCCTCTCGGACAAGGGATCGGTGGATGCGGCGCCGTTTGAAGGCGTGGTGACAAAACGGATGCAGGAATTCGGCTATACGGTCGTGACCGATCCGGCTCAATCCCACGATGTGACGTTCAACGTGAAATGCGAACAGCGCAAAACTTGGGAAGGCACGACCAAAATGGGCAGCGATGCCGACCTTCCCGATTCTCCATCTCGCTTGTGGAAAGGCCCCGCCTGTCAGCTCTCCTATATCTTGGATGGCAAGAAGATGCCTTGGCGCAAAGAGGTGAGAACCGAGTTTTCGGACTCTCAGCAGGCGGCCGATGCCGCTCACGCCGGCGACCCCTCGGACTACGCAATGAGCAAGCTGAAGGAACGGCTCGAGGACTATGACTTTCCGGCATTAATTACGGCCGAATGGGGGCAGGAGGAACGGCTGTTCAAACTCTACGATGATCCCGCCACGACGTCCGCGAGAAAAGTGAGACTCATCGGATTATTCGGCTATCTCTTCGAGACCAAATCGGTTCCCCGACTGCTCACTGCGCTCAAAGGCGACGACATTGAAATGGCGAAGGCCTCGGCGCTGGCGCTGGGGAACATCGGGCAAAAAGACACGGTGCCCACATTGATCGATGTCATGAAACACGGCAACCCGGAGTTGCGGCCGGCGGCGGCCAAATCGTTGGGAGTTCTGGGGGCATTACATGGCGATTTCACGATCGTCGATCCTTTGCTCGACACCTTGAAGACGGACGACGTCGCCCTGAAGACCGAGGTCGCGTGGGCTCTCGGCAAATTGCCCGATCGAAAGGCCTACGAACCCCTGTATGCCTTGCAAAAGTCGCTGCACCATGTGCGTGATCACGACGCAGATCCCAAAGTGGTCAAATTGAAAGAAGCCGTCAACTGGAGCATCAAGCAGATCGACACGTGGGAATACCTACAGTAGGATCGGTTGTGAGCCTCATCGTTCGCCGAGGACTGATGTCGAAGCCAACCGTGTGTTTCATCGGATGTACCATCTCGGTGATCACGTGGTGCGCCGGTGGGCCCGGCTGGACTCAAACTATCGGCGATGAAGCGGAATTGGAGCGCCTCCGCGTGAAGGCGGAAGAGGCCATCGCGAGCGACGACCCCGACGGGGCCGCCATGGCCATGGGCCGGGCGGCGCTCATGGCGAAACGGCTAAGTCTGCTGCACAAGGCCGACGACGGCGAGGCGGCCCGCATCTATCAAGGGGCAGAATCCTTGTTCCGCTCACAAGAACACGGGTATCGAGCCATGGCCTTGTTCCGGCGAGCAGGTGGACAACTTCCGGCATCCTCCGGCGTGTGCGGCAGTCTGGCGTTAGCCCAAGGCAACGTGCAACATGCCATCAACGATCTGACAGGCGTGGCGGTACCGACGCCTGCATTGCTGGAACGGGCGAAGGGCTGGCGGGAGACCGCCGAGGATTGGGTCACGGTGGTCGCCGCGATGATCACTGACTATCAATGTCCTTAAGGGACTGGCTCCGTCGTCCCCTCGGCGGCGTCTGTCCCTTTGTCAGTCCCGCTCCTCCGTGAAGCGTTCCTCGTGTCGCTAGAAAGCCGTGAAGCGTCGCTCGTGAAGCGTGATGCGCAAGAAGGATTAGATCCACCCGCGTTACGAGATACGAGAGACGAAAGACGAGCGACGAGGAATCTAGGCTAATCTTCCTCCGGGTTGATGATATGAAGACCGGCCGTCTTGCTTGCAGTCAACAGCTGCGTATCGGCACTCACGACCGTCAATCGAAGCGGCTTCAGCTCCAGGGCAAGGGCGAGATGCAATACTTGTTGTGTCCTCAGCCCTGGATATTCCATGACGAGCTCTTTGGTCGAGAGATAGGTCTGCATCGTCGGCACAATGAATTGAAACAATCCCTCGGCCGATTCCCGCTCGAACTTGTGAATGACCGAATAGCAATCGTCTCTGGTTAGTTCGCCCTGCTGCGCCCGATTCGAAAACGACGAATACAATTCCGTGACCGTCCACGTGGGGAGAATAGCCACCTTGCCTCGCTTCACCATCAACTTGTTGACGATCCGGGTGCCGCGTTCCATGCTATAGCGCTTGACCAGCGCCGTCGAGTCGAAATAGTAGTACGGCATGGATCAAACCCTCCCCTTCAAAATTATCGCGGCCAAAGGACCGGGCATTTTCGAAAGCCGATCTTGGAGCTCATCCAATGGCACTTCTTCGTAGCCTTCACGGCGCAGCTTGTCCGCCAAATTGCCTGAGTTAAAAGCGGCTGTGTCATTCTTCAACCGCTCGTTCAGCCGCCGTTTGGCCAGCCGGCTCGGTACTCGCTGCTGCGTCGCAGTCAGTCCTCTGCCGCGGCTCCGCGGCGCGCGCCCTCCTTGTTTCAGTCTGCTCATGCCAGTGCTCTCCCCTCCTTGAATGGTTAATGAGTTGCTGTCGCGGGCTTTCCCTTCGCGGTCTCCCGCGGACATCCCGCCGGGCGGATCGCCTCGGCCGGCAGTTCCGATTCTCCGTAGACATGGGCAGCGATGGCCTTTGCGACATCCGCGGACAAATCTTGCTGCATGACTCGGATGACCTTTGCGGTCGCTTCCCGCTCAGACAAATGCCCTTCCTTCCCGCCTTTGGAAATAGCGCCGACGACTTGCTGCCCGACCAGATCCACCACTTCGAAATCGCTACACCATCGCACGTACGTGAATTGCGGATCGCGCACATCTATAGGCCAGACACGGACCATTCCACGGATCAGCAATTCGGGACGTGGAAGGGATGCCGCCGCGCCCGCTTCTGGTCCTGAGGACATCGTCGCGACACGAAGCCCCTCTTGAATGAGCCCCTCGGTCAATGCCCGTTGAACCGGTTCGACATGATCGCCCACGACGCTGACGGCGAGCACAAGGTTCGATGCCAGATACTCCTCCAGTTCACGGGTCAAATCCTGGACGCGATAGGCCGCGGGCGTCCCCTGACCGCTGGGCCGAATGACCCGAAGGTCCGCATTATAGGTTTCACGCAAGACTAGATTGCGGGCGGCCCGTCTGAGGGCCCGGACCTTCGCCAGCTTGTCCGAGGACTGATGGGCTTCGTCGACATCTGATTGTATGGAGCGATCCAGGTCGTTCATTCGCTCCATGAAGGCCGTTTCCGCCTGAGCTCGGTGCATCCCTCCCAGCGCATAGTGCAGATGACTGTTCGCATCGTACCAGCGGTCCACAATCTTGGCATTTTCCAGTACTTTATCGGTGGATACCCGGGTCAGATGATCCAGCGTGAGACGCCGTTCATCGTGGCTCGTCCCGCGCTGCTCCACGAGAAGATAAGACTCCCAATCCTTGGATTGAGCTGACACCTCGGCTTTGAAAATGCGCGCGAGGGCCGCATAGGCTCGATCGTCTGCGGCAGCGCGATTGTCACCTTGGCCGACGCCCGTCAGGTAATGCGCGGAAGGATAGTCTGCACTGACGCCATCGACCCAGGCTGGCTTCGACTGGCCCCAGGAACATCCCGCAGTCAGTACGGAAGCCATTATGGCGACCATTCCGGCCCACCGACTGATCCGCGTCGGCCTCATTGCACCACCCGTTGGATTACCACTGCCGTTTCACCGGCGCGGAGCGACAGCGTCTTGCCAGTCCCGCTTGCCGCGGAGCCCACTCGATAGGCACCCGGAGCTACCCACGTACGGGCCAGGTGAATTTCGTCCGGCAATGTCCGCCAGCTGCGCTTGTCCGATTCTTCGGAGGCCACAGCGAACCCTTTGGTCAACAAGCCAACGGCGAGACCCACCCAGGGGCCGGCATCTCCTCCGACCGCGTGTTGAGCGCCTCTGGTTGCCCCTTCCGCAAGGGTGTATTTGAATGCCGCCCGCGCCACCGCTTTGACTGCGATGCCAGCAATCCGCTCGGACAGGGCCTTGTCGGCCAAGGCTGTAACGTTCTGCGCCAACTCCGTCCGAACAATGACCGGCGTCCCGTTTTCCGGAATGAGACTCACCGTGTCGACCGGGACCTGAGTCTTTTGCGGGACGATTCTGGGCAGCGCCACACGCACCACCCGGCCATTGAGGCCGTACAGCACACTGTCGGTCGCCCGATGTTGCTGACGATTCCCCGAAGTAAATGCCCGGTTGAGGAGCACAAGTTGGAGTGCATCCATGCTGATCGGCAGGTCAAGAAACTGGTCATCCTTGCGCGGCGCGCGCCCATTATAGCTGATCACGAGTACTTGAGCGAGTTGTCGCTGCTCTTCAACGCTCTGCCAGACCGTCTCTGGAAACAGCCGCTGATAGTCGGTGAATTCCTGGCTCAGGTGCAGCGCATCGGCCGTCCGCAGGAGATCGGCGCGCAGCTGCGACGGCACGCCGGTTTTCGACCAAGCGCGGGACGCCTCAAACGTCTCATACGCTTTGCGATAGGCAATGAAGGCATTGTTCAGGTCTCCCGAGCTTTCGTACAGGATGCCGCTGAGGTAGCGCGCGAACCCGTCGTCACGGTAAGCCG